>CAYYHS010000574.1:0-2351 GCA_964471785.1 uncultured Chitinophagaceae bacterium | reverse complement strand
CTCCGGTAAAATGGGAGAGGTAATGTCCCAACCCCTGCGCGCGGATTGCGGATGCTTGGATCATCACATACGCAATGATGGCGAGGCCTGCGGTAACGCTGACGTTTGCGGTTGCAGAAGCCCCGTACGGAACGAGCCCGAACAAGTTCATCAACAGGATGAAGAAGAACGTCGTCAGCAAGTACGGAAGGTACTTCATTCCATCCGGACCCATATTAGGAATCGCGATTTCGTCGCGAACGAAGACAATGAAGATTTCGACAAGATTCCCGAATCCGGTCGGTACTATTTTTTTGGTATTCCTTCTTGCAACCCACGCAAGAACGACAACCAGCAAGAACGCTGCAAACCAGAGAAACACGACATGCTTCGTGAGCGACATGTCGATTCCCAGAACAGAGAAGTGCGGCAGGGCGATCTGACCGAATGGTGTATCGAGCTCGTGAGAATCCTGGACATGTTTGAGCAGATGCGTGAAGAGATTCTCTCCTCCGCCTTCCGCTCCGGCGGCGCGCGTCGAATCGACAACGGTCCGGAGAGTATCCGTCCCTGCATGGACCGCGGCATGTGCTTGTAAAAGAAACATCGATGCCACAGTACTAACCCTCTGCCTTCTTTGTCATTTTCTTTTGGATGAACATCACTTCAAGGATCAAAAAGATACTATAGAACACCATCAACGAGACAACGAGAGCCACTGCATTGAACCGGAAAAACTTGATCAACACCAGGATAACGCCGAGCATGGCGAGCATGCGTACACCCGTTCCCCCTAGGACTGCCTTCAAAAAAACCGTGTATGATTTGTTGATCGAATATTCGATAGCCGCGTAACCGGCGAATACATTCGCAAGACTTATCACAGCCCCTGCGATGCATGCCTTCGTCACTTCAGCAGATGCATAGACGAAAAGCGGATATGAAGAGATTCCCGCAACAACGATGAATGAAACGGCAACTTGACGCGGAAACGAGAGATCAAACTTTTTTCTGCCGTTTGTGTTCTGCATCCAACGCGTCTTGCTCATGAGACAACTTCATTGCCGCGGATATGAATTTTATCATCCCGCCCGCTCCACCCAGCGTTATTCCCGCTATCATTAACCACGGAGACGTGTTCCACCGCTGGTCCAGCCATCTCCCTAGAAAAAAAAACGCGACAACAGGCACCGCCAGTTGGATTCCCATCGTCAAGTACGGACCCAAACCGCGAAGGTTCGACGCGATACCACGGTCATCCTGCTGTTCCATAGGCTCTACGCCTAGTATTTCTGGATGTCGTGCCCCGACGGCCGCGCATCGCTCATAGAAATCTTGCCGTCGAACACTGCTCCTTCATCGATGACAAGACGTGCGGAGCGGATGTCGCCGCGCACGACCGCTTTTCCTTCGAAGACAAGTTTATCGACCGCGATGATATTGCCGCGAATCTTCCCGCCGACCGTGACATTCCTGCCGTTGATATTGCCCTCGATCTCACCCGTCAATCCAACCGCAACATTTTCCGCCGCGTGAAGCTCGCCGACCATTTTCCCGTCGACCCGGATGTTTCCCTGTGTCCGGATTTTCCCTTCGACCGTAGTACCCGAGCCGATGAGGTTGAGCTCTTTCACCGCGTTTTTATCAGCCATGGTAACGTCCCTCTCTCACATTGATTCCGTTGCGATCAAATACTCGTCCGGGTTTTGCGGCTGCCCATCTTTCCAGAGTTCGAAATGAAGATGAGGACCGTAACTCGTGTTGCCTGAATTCCCGAGAAGAGCAATCGGCTGACCCCGCTTCACAAAATCGTTCGCCGACTTGAGCAACGATTGGTTGTGTTTGTAAATCGTAAAGTAACCCCCGCCGTGCGAAATAATCACCATGTTTCCGTCGTCGTAGGTCCAACCCGAGAACACGATGTATCCGTCGGCTGCCGCGCTCACGATTGACCCGCGCCGCCCTGCGTAGTCAATTCCGAAATGCCTCTGCACATCGTCAAACCCGCGGGAGACATACCCAAGAACGGGCGGGGAAAGAGGAAACGAAGCCTGAAACGATTTGCTGGTGACCGCATGAGGCGCCGAGTACGCCTCGACACCTTCTTCGACTTTTGTCTGAGGCTCTGCCGAAACCGGAGCATGCACATCACTGTCGCTCTGCGACGGTACAGCCTCTTCTTCATTCGCTGCCACCGAAGCCGACACACTGTCCTTATCGAGATCTTCGCCAAGGGCGGTCCGGAGCTTCCGATTATACTCCCGGATTACGATAACTTCTTCGGAGAGTTTAGCGAGTCGAGTCTGAAGATCGTAGAGTTGGCTGCCGTACCTCTTTTGAATCTCTGCGTTGGAGGCAGGAACCAACACTCC
>CAYYHS010000573.1:0-2364 GCA_964471785.1 uncultured Chitinophagaceae bacterium | reverse complement strand
GGGAACTTCGATTAACCCTCCCCTGTTTACCTTTCCGGCAAGTGCAAAAACCTTCGTCCCGGCGCTCTTCGGTGTGCCAATAGAAGCGAACCATTCACTTCCCTTGTTGATGATCGGCGCAACGTTTGCATAGGTCTCGACATTGTTGATCAGCGTGGGCATCCCCCATAATCCTCGTTCGGACGGATATGGCGGTCGAGGACGCGGTCTGCCTCGTCTCCCTTCGATTGAACGGAGAAGTGCGGTCTCTTCGCCGCACACAAACGCACCGGCTCCGATTCTCAGGTCAATCCTGAAATTGAACTGTGATTCAAAGATCCTGTTGCCGAGAAGACCGAGCCGCTCGGCTTGTTTGATCGCGAGTTTCAACCGCTCAATTGCAAGCGGATACTCCGCACGGATGTAAATAAATCCCTGGGTTGCTCCGATCGCGTACCCCGCTATTGCCATCCCCTCCAGAATTCTGTGCGGGTCACCCTCGAGCACGCTCCGGTCCATAAACGCTCCGGGGTCTCCTTCATCCGCGTTGCAGATGAGATACTTTTGTTCCCCTTTTGCTTTGTGGACGATTCCCCATTTCAGCCCGGTAGGATAGCCAGCACCGCCGCGGCCGCGGAGGCCGCTTTTCCTGACGGTCTCAATCACTTCGATCGGCTGAAGCTCGGTGAGGCATTTTGCGAGGGCTTCATAGCCTCCTACAGCGATATATTCTTCGATGCTCTCCGCGTTAATCTTCCCGCAATTTTCTAGGACAACTTTCTTTTGAGACGAGAAGAAAGGTGCGGCTGTATCGATGAGGTTCTCTTCTACCTTTCGGCCGTTCACGATATGTTCGTCCACAATTTTTTTCGCAGCCTCTGCATCCACTCTTTCATACAGAGAGTCGTCCGAGTGGACTTTTACTAACGGGCCCTGGCCGCACAATCCCATGCATCCTGTTCCCAGGACTTCAATCTCTTTGTCGAGGCCTTTTTCCTTCAACGAATTCTTAAAAGCGGCCTTCGTCGCATCGGACCCGCACGAAACACATCCAGCGGCGGAGCAATAAAGCACCCGATGTTTGTATTCCTGCTGACGCGCTAGTTCCTTTTCGGCAACTTCTCGGAGTTCTTCAACAGTCATGCTACCACCTCCGTTGCAGTCGACTGCATTTGTTTGATTCGGCTCATGGCGGTATCCGGCGTTAGTTTACCTGCGACATTGTCATCGATCACCGCAACCGGAGCAAGGCCGCACGAACCGACGCAGCGAGCCTGGATGAGAGAGATCTTGTTGTCGGCCGTCGTCTCACCAAATTTGCACTGGCAATAATCTTCAACAGTTTTCTGGATTCCGGCAGCGCCTTTCACATAGCAGGCTGTCCCCATACAAAGCACGAACGTGTGTTCCCCTTTCGGCTTCAGCCGGAAAAAATGATAGAAAGTCGCAACTCCATAAACAGTGCTGAGGGGCAGCCGCAGCGATCGGGCTACATAAATGAGAAGATCGTTTTCGAGAAAGCCGAAAATACCTTGAGCGGCATGCAGCACTTCGATCAGCGCATCGCCTCTTGAGTGGTATTTTGTGATTGTTCGGTCTAGCAGCTTGAAACGGTTATCACCACTTGGGTGTCCGGTCGGTGATTTTGAGGTCGTGGGATCAGCCATACGATCTATGAGTATTGTGGTGCGAAGAAAAAAAACTGGGCGGTACCGAGTTGCGGAAAAGGGACTCTTCGAAGGAATGCCAGTGAGAATGTAAAAAAACGATCCTCAATCCGTCGCCGCAAGCAGTCATGCCAGAGGCATTGATAGAACTACCTCTCCATTCGCAAGCATCATACCAAAAAAAGGCCGCGAATTGTGGGAGGATCAGGGGATGCGAAGTGCAGATTCCCACTTCTGAGAGGGTCATGCTCCATCTTTTGCGAAATGAGGCGAGATTTTGATGATTAAATATTCATCGTTGAAATATCCTATTTTCGCGTTAGAAAAACGGAGCCTAGGTGGCTACCCTTGTATAGTCAATTCAGCAAGGGCAACAAACGAAGTTAATTCATGGACCAACAGTTCTTCTAGCGCGATCATTGCAGCTTGCATTTCGGGAGATGGCACGAGACCAGGAGAGAAGTCGCTTCCTTCGACACCGAAGAGAATCATTTTCGTCGGCAGCCTCTTTAGACTCCGTGCGAGTTCAACAGCTTGTGCAACTCCAAAGGCATGAGTCGAAAAAAAACCCATGCTCTTCGGAATGGATGTTCTTAGTAAATCTATGCGGCATATTGCGCCGGGTTTTCCTCGCGAGGAAACTGCGTCGACAAGAACTACTGCTCCGGCATCTTTCCATGCCTCCATTGCTTCTGTTCCTTCGCCGGACGCTTCGAGA
>CAYYHS010000572.1:0-2371 GCA_964471785.1 uncultured Chitinophagaceae bacterium | reverse complement strand
GAAGGCGTCCGGGAAGCAGGAACCGAAAGAAGCCAAGAGCACTCACGCACGTGAAGCCGGCGTCTATCCGCGCCTCCTGGAGATGTATAAGAAGGATCTTGCCATTGCCATGATGAAGCGCTTCAATTACAAGAGCGTGATGCAGGTGCCGCGGCTGGAGAAGATCTCGGTGAACATGGGTGTCGGGCAGGCGACACAGGACGCGAAGCTGATCGAGACCGCGGTGAAAGAGATGGAGATGATCACCGGCCAGAAGGCGGCCATCACCAAGGCGAAGAAGGCAATTTCGAATTTCAAATTGCGCCAGGGGGTGCCCATCGGCGTTCGCGTGACGCTGCGCGGAAGGCAGATGTATGAGTTTCTCGACAGGCTTGTCAACGTCGCGATGCCGCAGATACGCGACTTCCGCGGGGTGCCTGACAAGTCGTTCGACGGCCGCGGGAACTACACGCTCGGTATCAAGGAGCAAATTATTTTTCGCGAGATCGATGCGGACAAAGTAGCAAAAATCACTGGCATGGATATCACGTTTGTGACGACCGCGAAAAGCGATCTCGAAGCGATGGAACTCTTGAAAGGTTTCGGGATGCCGTTCGTCAAGCGCGACACGGTTCAAAAAGCAAAATAAAGAAAAGGAGCAGTGAGTGGCACGTTTAGCGATGGTTGTGAAAGCCAAGAAGACGCCAAAACACCCGACACAAAAACACAATCGGTGCAGCATCTGCGGCCGGTCGCGAGCGTACATGCGAAAATTCGGCGTGTGCAGATTGTGCTTCCGAAGCATGGCGCTCGACGGCAAAATTCCCGGCGTCACGAAGGCGAGCTGGTAAGCAGCTTCTTCACGGTAGAGAGTCGCAACAAACTAGGAGAACGAAATTCAATGTCAATGTCCGATCCGATAGCCGATTACCTTACCAGGGTTCGCAATGCCGTCCGCGCACGTCATAAGAAAGTCGACGTCCCCGCATCGGGTTTGAAAAAAGATATCACGCGTATCCTGATGGAACAGAAGTTTATCACGAGCTATACGACCGTGGAAGATGCGAAACAGGGAATCATCCGCATTATGTTGAAGTATAACGACACGCGAAGCGTCATCACCGGATTGCGGCGCATCAGCCGGCCGGGCATCCGCTGCTACCAGAACGCCGGCGAACTACCCCGTGTCAATAATGGCCTCGGCGTCGCGGTCCTCTCGACATCGAAGGGTCTCATGACCGACAAGCAGGCGCGGAAAGAAAATATCGGCGGCGAAGTTTTATTCTACGTCTGGTAATTCATCAGTTCAGAGAAGAGTTCGAAGGAGTCTTACAGTGTCACGAATCGGTAGAAAACCTGCACACATTCCCAAGGGAGTGAAAGTAGAAATCAAGAACGGCATCGTGAAAGTTGCCGGGCCCAAAGGCGAGCTCTCCGTCACCATCCATCCGGATGTGACGGTGGAAGTGAAGGGAGAAGATGTTCTTGTCTCCCGGCATTCCGACATCAAGGAGCATCGCGCGCTGCACGGGTTGTTCCGGGCTCTCATTGCCAATATGATGACGGGCGTAACGACGGGTTTCACCCGCAAGCTTGAACTTGTGGGCGTCGGATACCGTGCCGAGCTCAAGGGAAAAGTCCTCCAGCTCGCTCTCGGATATTCGCATCCTATCGTCTTTCGCGCGCCCGATTCAATCAAGATCGAAGCGCCGACACAGACGAACATCACGATCAGCGGCATCGACAAGCAACTAGTGGGATTGGTGGCGGCGAAGATCCGTTCTCTGCGTCCGCCCGAACCGTACAAAGGAAAAGGCATCAAGTACGAAGGCGAGTACATCCGCCGTAAAGCCGGCAAGACGGCCGCAACAGCGGGCACGAAGTAAGAGATAAGAAATAAGAATTAAGAGATAAGAGTTGAAGAACAGCTACCAGAAAATGCAGATCCTATGATAACGAAAGACGCAAACCATCGCCGCGATAAGATCAAGGCGTATATCCGGAAGAAGATTACGGGCACCGCAGAACGTCCTCGCCTTACCGTGTACCGGAGCCTGGGGAATATTTACGGACAGATTATCGACGATGTTGCCGGGAAGACTCTCGTAGCAGCCTCTTCGGTGTCGAAGGAAGTGAAAGCCGAGCTGACGGCCGCGAAAACAAAAAAAGACAAGAGCGTTATCGTTGGAAAGATTCTCGCGAAGAAGGCGCTCGAAAAGAACATTAAGAATGTCGTGTTTGACCGCAACGGATTGTTGTACCACGGCCGTGTGAAAGCGCTGGCGGACGGTGCACGTGAAGGCGGCTTGAAGTTTTGAAGACCACTTGCTCTCGGAAGGAATCGCCTTTACCCACTGTCGGGTCGTCTAATGGCAGGACAACGCCCTTTGGA
>CAYYHS010000571.1:0-2376 GCA_964471785.1 uncultured Chitinophagaceae bacterium | reverse complement strand
TGCAGCGGATGAGTTCTTATATAATCGAGCGCTTCTCTTCTCGCCCTTTGGTTGAGTTTGTATTCATCCTGCGTATCGTTATCGACCGGGAACCAAGGTATCGCAACCCATGTCCCGTTTGCCTCGGGACCATTGCCCATGTAAAGATTCAGGCCATCATTGTTTGAAAGGACAATGTCATTGTAGAGTATGTAATTGCGAATGACCCACGGACTTAATACTACAATCATGACAACATAAAGAATTCCTATTTTCTTCAACCGAGTGATCAGGCTGCTCCATTCCCATGAGAATCGAGGATACAGGAGGAGAAGCAACGCAGGCAGCAAAAGAGTTTGCATTTTGACGAGCGTCGCAAACCCAAACACTAATCCTGCAGTTAGCAAACGCCCGCGATGCGCTTTTTCTTTGATCGAAAGACACGGCAACAGAAGAGCCACGCCAAGCAACAGCAAGAATAAATGAATTATCTCCACTCCGAGAAGAGACGTGTAAGCGATATTGTTCGGATAAACGGCAAGGAACAAGAGGGAAAGCCTTCCTGCCACTTCGGATCTGAAAAGCTCCCGTGCTATCCAGTATACAAGCACGAGCGACAAAACGGACAGAATGAGATTTGCCATTTGAGCCACGGTAATCGAAACTCCAAAAACCCAGAAAAGCATTGCCAGAAATAGCGGATATCCGACGGGGAAATACGCAGTGGCAAATCCACCATGCTTAACATAACCATACCCTTTTGCAATGGACTCTGCGCACATGAAGTAGAAAGCAAAATCGCTCATGGGATTGGGATGAAAAACCAATATCCAGCAAAGGCGGATTGCAAAGGCTAACGTAATGATAACTGGAAGGTACGAAGGGGAGAGAAGAATCGAGCGAACGAGGCTACCTTCTGTCCTGATTATCTGTTGATCATCGCCTTGTTGCATCGCTGGGGTGGTCATTGCGTCGCATATGAGTGGTTAGAGCCATTTTGTTTTCTGATGTTTTCACTGCCGCGCGGCGAAATCGTTGACAGCCCATTCTGTTAGTGAGCGCCGAAGGCGCCATGGTGTAACGCGCCACTTGCCTGCCCCGCGCCTTCCAGCGGGGAGCGACTGGTTAGGCGGCAACCATTTTAAGATATATTCTCTCTTATGCAATGAGAACAATTTTGCCTTCGATGCCACCCGCCTCAAGACGCTCATTTGCTTCGCGGGCATTCAACAGTGGCATCCTTTGTGCGATCCGGGGAGAGATCCTCTTCTGTGCGAGCAGATCAAAAAGCTTCACCAGGTCTTCACGAAATGGGCGAGGATCTTTTCGATACATCATGGTGATTCCGTAGAATGACCCGCGACGACCGCGTAAACGGCTCCCCACGAACAATGAAAACGCTGAGTTCACCAGTGCAGAAAGTCCTTTGGCGCCGACAAATCCGTACCAAATGGTAATTCCACCTCGTCTCGTTGATGACACGCATTGTCTCGTTGATGAACCTCCGACGGCATCGAACGCCGCATCCACACCTGCGGGTTGGATTTCATGGACGCCGACATCAAGTGCTGCCGAGCGTCCTTCGATTGGTATTGCTCCATATGATGAGACGATTTCATGACGTGCCTTGGCTGCTGCGCCGATAGCTGAAACGCCGTGTGCGCGCAGTAGGTCAAGCAATGCTTGACCTACTCCTCCATTCGCTGCGTTCACCAATGCCGATTGACCCGGTTGAAGCCGTGCCTTACGGTGGATCATCTGGTATGCCGTCACGTAGTTGAGAATGAGTGAAACTGCCTGCACATCGTCCAGTCCCTCAGGCACCTTGAGCCAGTGTTCTGCGCCACGCACAACATGTGTTGCATAGCCGCCATGCACCAATAATGCGCAGACACGATCACCTTCCTTGAGGGCGGTAACACCTGTGCCTACTGCGTCAACAAAGCCGATTGATTCGTAGCCGGGAATGAACGGGATCGGAGGAGCGTAGGCATACGTACCTCGGCGCATTGTGATGTCTGTTGCGCCTACTCCGGTGGCGCGTATTTTCACACGAACCTCGCCGGGACCTGGTTCTGGCAAAGGCAACTCGACCCGCTCAAGGACTTCAGGGCCGCCCTTTTTTGTAAGCATTACCGCTTGCATTGTTGACATAGCGAACTTCCTTTTGTTGCCGCCTAGCGAATCGCGGCTCCCGCTAAAGAGCAGCGGGACAAGTAAACTGCGGCGACGTACACGCAGTTCCATGTAGTTCGTTGCGCGGACGTTCGAGTCAGATGCTTCTAAGTTCATCCAACAATGCGCGGCGAAATCGCCGACGGCTGGTTCCGTTTGTCAGTGAACGCCGAAGGCGCCATGGTGTAAAGCGCCACTTGCCTGCCCCGCGCCTTCCAGCGG
>CAYYHS010000570.1:0-2377 GCA_964471785.1 uncultured Chitinophagaceae bacterium | reverse complement strand
GATAAAAGATAAAAGATAAAGTAGCTTCGGACTAAGCACCCAGCACTAAACACTCAGAATTCAAACCGAAACTGGAACGAGCTTACCATGACAAAAAAAGCACTTATCACAGGCATCACGGGACAGGACGGCTCTTACCTTGCCGAATTGCTTCTTCAAAAAGGGTACGAAGTGCACGGAATTATCCGGCGGAGCAGCTCATTCAACACCGCGAGAATAGACCACCTCTACAATAATCCCGACATCATGGGGAAGAAGTTATTTCTCCATTACGGTGATGTTACCGATACGAGCAATTTGAACCGGATTCTGGAAAGGATCCAGCCGAATGAAATTTACAATCTCGCGGCCCAAAGTCATGTCAAAGTCTCATTCGAGCTTCCTGAGTATACTGCTGAAGTGGATGCAATCGGGACAGTGCGATTTTTGGATGCGATTCGTGAGGTTGGCCTGAAGCCGAGGTTCTATCAAGCATCGACGAGTGAGTTATTCGGAAAGGCACAACAGGTTCCTCAAAGCGAAAAGACACCGTTTTATCCCCGCAGCCCGTACGGAGTTGCCAAACTGTACGGCTATTGGATAATCATAAACTACCGTGAAGCGTACAATATATTTGCCTGCAACGGAATTCTTTTCAACCACGAATCTCCCCGTCGCGGTGAGACGTTTGTGACAAGAAAAATCACACGAGCTGCTGCTAAAATCAAATTAGGCATGGATCAAAAACTTTCTCTCGGTAACTTGAATGCAAAGCGGGACTGGGGCTATGCCCCGGAATATGTCGACGGCATGTGGCGAATGCTGCAATTGCCCGCGCCGGATGATTTCGTCCTTGCGACCGGCGAAACACATACAGTTCGAGAATTCGTTGATCTGGCATTCAAAGAGCTGGATATGGAACTGAGGTGGAGCGGCAACGGTGCGGATGAAAAGGGAATTGATAAGAAGACGGAAAAAGTGCTCGTCGATGTCGACCCGCGTTATTACCGTCCGACCGAAGTTGAACTTCTCATCGGTGATCCAACGAAAGCAAAGGAGAAGCTCGGCTGGATCCCGGAGACGAAATTCACTGAGTTGGTCAAGATCATGGCGAAGGCGGATTATGAAAAGATTTCGAAGCGGGGGTATTAGTAGTGATTTGGTGCTTAGTGCATGGTACTCTCGATAAAAGCCCAAAGCACCAAGCACCAAACCCCAAACACCACGCACTCAAAACACGAAAGGGCTACACTCAACGAACTACTCATCTAAAATATACGTCGCCGGCCACCGCGGCCTTGTCGGCTCTTCAATTGTACGCGCGCTCCAATCCGCAGGATATACAAACATTGTTGTTCGTACTCACGACGAGTTGGAGCTCGAGAATCAAGGGACGGTTCAAGATTTTTTTGAGAAGGAGAAACCGGAATATGTTTTTTTAGCGGCGGCAAAAGTCGGAGGAATCCATGCCAACAGCACATATCCCGCCGAATTCATTTTCGACAATCTGCAGATTCAGAACAATGTCATTCACTCGTCCTACCTGCACAATGTAAAGAAGCTCTGTTTCCTCGGCAGCTCGTGCATCTATCCCAAGTTTGCTCCTCAACCGATCAAGGAAGAGTACCTGCTCGACGGTAAGCTGGAACCGACGAACGACGCGTACGCCGTGGCGAAAATTGCCGGCATCAAAATGTGCCAGGCGTACAACAAACAATACGGAACGAATTTTATTTCGGTGATGCCCACAAATTTATACGGGCCGAACGACAGTTTTGACCTGCAAAATTCTCACGTCCTGCCGGCGTTGATTCGCAAGTTTATTGAAGCGCGAAATGCGCATTCCCCATCGGTGACATTGTGGGGGACGGGAAAAGCGAAACGGGAATTCCTCTACGTCGACGACATGGCGAACGCGTGCGTCTTTCTCATGAAACAGTATAACGACGGCGAAATCATTAACATCGGCACGGGCACGGATGTCTCTATCCTCGAACTGGCGCAGTTGATCGGCTCAACCGTAGGATATCAAGGGGAGATCATGTTCGACACCTCGCAACCGGACGGAACACCGAGAAAATTACTGGATGTGAGCAAGATCAATGCGCTGGGATGGAAGGCCACCGTACCGTTGAGCGAAGGAATTCGACGCACGATCGAGTGGTATGAGGAGGTGTTAGTGCGTGGTGCGTAGTGTGTGGTGCTTGGTGCTGCGTGCGTAGTGTGTAGGTGATAGTTGAAAACCATGCACATCGCATCATGCACTAAGCACACAGCACCACGCACCAATAATTAACCACTTATCAAAGGGGGATCCATGAAAATAAATCGATTTGAAGAGATTGAATCGTGGAAAGAAGCAAGAGTATTGACGGCACGCATTTACTCGCTTACAGCG
>CAYYHS010000569.1:0-2380 GCA_964471785.1 uncultured Chitinophagaceae bacterium | reverse complement strand
CCCGCTGGAGTTTATCCCGTGCTTTATGCGGGACGGGAATGACAAACTGAGACACCACTAAACTGTGAGGAGGCTGGATGAGAATAGAGCCGACCAACGGACATTGCAAGAGCATCAATAATTCACTGAGTTTGAAACTCTTGAAAGTGGATCTCTCGACGATATCCTCACAAACTGCTTCGATGGCACTTGGTTGCAGGGCCGCCACTTGTTCTTGAGACAATGCTTCGAACTTGTGGGTGAAATATCCGACGGACAAGCTACGGTTGTATCAATCAAATTTAAGGGCTGAAGAAATTTTCAAGAGATTTTGTGTGTCCCTCCTCAATTCATACTTCCTAATTCATGATCTTAAACCCCCAAGTCAAGTTCTGTTCGTGTCTTCGAATCCCCTGTGAAAATGACGTACCGGCAAAGTTATTCCGCCACCTTGCCAATCTCTATGGGTCCTGTCGAACCTGCAAAGCGAAGCTGCGACTCTTTCCAGGAAGCGGATATTCCTGGAAAGAGAGATACGGGTCCATCGTAAGTGCTTCTATTGATGTAATACTCAAGCTCATGCTCTTGAACAATCTTCATTTTCTCTAAACTCCGATGCTGATTTTCACATTCGAACAATACATGAAAAATGCTTCATTGATAATGTTGATTGAATAATCTATGTTTAACTGACTCTTGAAGCAGCGTCTCCCTTTCGCCGAAGATCTATCTGGAGGGATTCAACTCGGAGAGAAAGTCAGTGAACAAATACGCAATGAGGTAGAAGGGAGGACGTTATGAAGACTTTATTTTCAGTGAGCCATCGGACATTCGCTCCGGCGGTGGTTCTTGCATTATTCATCGCAGGCGCCAAAGCTCAAACATCCACACCAACATTTTCGGTTTCCCCCGCAAAGATCATTGTCGCCGCTGCAAAGAGTACTGGCGATTTTCAAATCGAATCAAAGACAAGCTGGAAGGAGTCGAGTTCACAGTCATGGTTGACTGTAAACAAGGACTCAGGTTCAGGCAATGCGACAGTATTTTTTACTGCTGGGCAAAACAAAGACTCATCAGCAAGAACAGCCGTGTTGACTGTCATCGCAGCAGGTGCGGATACACAAATTGTAACATTCAGACAAATCGGTACCAAAGGCTACTTCATGCCACCGGTGCCTTCATATTCGTCCCTAACAAGCGATACCCTCTTCCCTGATCCCTTTATATTCATTGATGGCTCACGGATGAACGACATGAGCCTTTGGCCATACCGTCGGGCAGAGTTAGCCGTTTTGGCCCAGGAGTACGAATACGGATATAAACCAACCACCCCTTATTCCGCTACAACAGGTTCTGACAGCAGCAACACATTAACTGTAACTGTCACCGACAGCGGAAAAACAATATCCTTCGCTTGCACGATAACGTATCCCAGCACCGGGACTGCTCCTTATCCTGCCATCATAGGCTGCGGGATTTCCAGTCTCAACAGCACAGCGCTTTCCAATATGGGCGTGGCTGTCATTATTTTCCCCAGCGACCAAATTGCACAAGAAAACGATGCCTCTTCACGCGGAGTAGGTAAGTTCTACGATTTGTATAGCGGTCAATCTGCCGGTGCGTTGATGGCATGGGCGTGGGGAATGGATCGTTTAATAGATGCGATTGAAAAGACTCCTGCAGCCAATATTGATCCTAAGCGGCTTGGCGTTACAGGGTGTTCAAGGTGGGGGAAGGGCGCGTTGGCATGCGGGGCATTTGACGACAGGCTCGTACTTACCATACCCGAGGAATCGGGATCCGGGGGTGCGGCCAGCTGGCGTGCTTCCGATTACAATTTGGCGCATGGCCTCGTGGTCCAGACGTTGAATGAAATCACGGGAGAGAATGTATGGTTCAGACAGAGTTTCAATCAATTCAACCTCACATCGACCAAACTCCCGTACGATCAACATTCCGTTATAGGATTGATTGCACCTCGGGCGTGTTTGATAATTGAGAACGATATCTTGTGGCTTGGTCCTTATAGTACCTGGAATTGCGCGAACGCGGCCCAGATGGTATGGGCCGGGCTCAATATATCCGATAAGATGGGATACACCGAGTCAGTAGCTCACAATCACTGTTCGTTCCCTTCATCCGAGCAGTCTACTGTCAATGCCTTTGTCAAAAAATTCCTGGTTGGAAACGGTACTGACGACACCAATATCATGACATCAGACCCTGGTTATCCCTTTGACCAATCAAAATGGGTTAATTGGTTTCCTCCTGATGGATCGCTAACCTCTGTGCAAGAACAGGGTCAGCAATCATTGCTCCCGAAGGGTTTTTACCTTGAACAGAACTATCCTAATCCGTTCAATCCTACTACGGTAATCAAATATCAGACTCCACAAGACGG
>CAYYHS010000568.1:0-2385 GCA_964471785.1 uncultured Chitinophagaceae bacterium | reverse complement strand
CATTCTTACGATCGTGTCGGCAAGTTGAATTTCCTGCGGATTTGGGGCGGGCCAATAAGTGAGATTGACAACGGCGTTGCCCTTAGGAGCTGAGGAATCTTGCTTCTCCGAACACGCCGGGAGGCAGATCAGCAAAAGAATTCCAAGCGAGCTTTTCTGGAAGAGAGTGTTCATCGGCGGTCAATCCCACGTCTGCCATTCATAGTCGATGATTGGGAAAGCGGTGTGGGGAAAGATCCCCCCTTTTTTCACCGTATAAACATCTATGGCTCTCGGATAATTCTCAACGTCGACGTGCAGTTTCCTGAGGTTCTCGTCATTGATCTTCACAGCATATTTCTGTTTGAGTTTCAGGATCTTGTGCAGGAGTCTCTCCGTCTCCTGGTACGCAAATGCATCGCGGCGAACGTTATCTTGTACTTCCGCGAATGGCCGGACACTTCCTTTATCGTTCTGATACTCCTTCGCGTGGTCGTTGTAATACTTGTGGAGCGTGCTGTCGTCTTGCTTGATGCTGTCATCGATTTCGAGCTTGGCCGCCCTGTACACTAATTTCTCCTCCCACCATTGTGTCTGCTTCACAACGCTTTCCCTCTTTTGCAGACCTCTCCGGTAGGCTCGCTGCGTCAACATTCTATCTCGCACCATGCGCCACACAAGCTGCTCGACCGAAGCAAAGTACGCGTTCGGGGATTTCGTGTCCAAGCGAACATAAAGATCCCGTGTCTTCTCCCAATCAAGAAAATCTCCAAGAAGAAACTTGCCGTTGCTCATTGTCACCAGGATGTTCGTTCTATACCGTTCGATGGAATCGGGGTTCGGGCGTTCTTTCAGGGCGGCGAGTTTTCGCTCCATCCCCCATGCCGCATACTTTTCAGGGGAGAGAAACTTCCTGCCAAGGCGGGCTTGCAAAAGAACAAACGATTCTTTATCGATAACCGGATTCTCCTTGAGGAGCATACGGTGGACGTACTCATCCGACGACGAATCCGATCTGTGCTGAAGCAATGCGCGACGGACATCCTCGTGCAGCTTTGTGTTTTCAGTTTCCGTCATGATCGGATCTTTCCACAGATCGACGACTTTCACAAGATACCATCCATCCGGCGCGTGAATCGGCGGAGTTATTGCACCGGCGTGCAACGGATCAATTGCGGCAGCCAACATCGAATTCTTCATCTCAAGCTTAAAGCGCGTCGTCTGCAAGGAACGTTGATCGGCCGACGCAGAATCGGGGCAGCGCACTGCAAACAGCGAATCGAACGACGCACCGCCGTTCAACAGTATATTCTGCTGAAGGATATCTTCCTTTGAATCTGAAAAGAGCCATTTGAGTCCGAGGTGGACATTTTCCTGGGACACCCCCTGTTCAATTTCTTTATCGGTGATGTGGATCGATTTGAGAATATCGTCCTTGTAAAGCTCTTCTGTCGCTAGGTCGGCTTTAACTTCGTTCAGCACCTCTTTCACCATAGGGGAGGACTGCAGCCCGTGGTCATATCCGTCGAGGGCCAGAAGCTTTTCATAAATCATGAACGTGAGATAGCGTTTCTTGGAGTCGGATTCACGTTTCGTGAAGGCGGGACCGTATTCGTAGCTCAGCAAGAATTCCTGGGCAGTAACGCTCCGCGGCCCGACATTGGCTAGAATGACGGAACTGAATTTCGGATCATCGAGGAGATAATGGGATGGCGCGTCGGCTGTTTGCTGGGCAATCAAGACTGGAATGACAAAGGTTTGGAGAAGGCTTATCAGCGTTCGGGCCCTCAAATTTCCTCTACTTCGTCTTGTGTTCATCATTCCATCTAGAAACGGAGAGCGACGGAAAAGGTATGCACACCCTCAAGCCGCCCATAGTCACGATACGCATAATCAAATTTCACCATTGAACTGCTTGAGATCAGGTTGGATGAAACACCGATCCCGAGCGAAAGCCCTCCTTCACTCTGAGTCAGAAATAGTGACTGGAATCCTCCTCTAAGATAGATAAAATCGCGGAGGGCAAACTCGGTTCCTACATTTATGCTCTCGTAGTTGTCGTTCGGATGGATTGCGTCAAAGGCTACCGTCCAGCGATAAGTTTCGTTTTCCAATACATTCGTGGAGAACCCGATCTGGAATCGGAGCGGTAAATCCCACGAGTCCATCTCAATATCGGCCGGGATCTGATTGCTGGAGCCCTGCTTTGTAGGGTCGAGGCGAAGAAACTGCCGCGTATCGCTCCCCGAAAGCGTCATCGGCGTGCCGAAATTCGAGAGCGAAGCTCCTATGACCATCCCGCCGAAGAGATCAGTCCTAAATGTGGTTCCTGCATCTACGGCAAAGGCGGAGGCGGTTTCGTGCCAGATCGATTGCTGTATGAATTTTGCGGTGAAGCCGACGGAG
>CAYYHS010000567.1:0-2386 GCA_964471785.1 uncultured Chitinophagaceae bacterium | reverse complement strand
CAGGGCGCGGGGCAGGCTCTCCGGTGGGCATCCATTTTGAGATTGAAAAGACAATGATTGGATTCCCGGTTCCGCGGGAATGACGATGTATATCATTACCCGAATGTGGCAGCCGAGAGTTTTCTTCGGTCACTTGTGAAGATTCTTAAAATCCTCATCAAACGAAGGTTCCGAAATGAGTCCATCCTACAAGCTCCTCATCACTGCAGCGATCCTCGTCAGTTCGAATGGCGCCGCCGGAGATAAAACCGCTCCCTACAAGAACCCCTCGTTGCCGGTCGAAGTAAGAGTTAATGATCTCCTCCGCCGAATGACGCTGGAGGAAAAAGTAGGGCAGTTGTTGTCATATTCTTCGCGCGACACGACAGCATTCGATGCCGAAGGAAATTTCGTGGGAGTCGCAGACACAGCCGTTCTGAACCGCGGCGTCGGCGCATTCGGAGCCCGAAGCTTCTGGGGGAACATCTCGGCCAGGCAGCGGGCAAAATCCATTAACGGTGTGGAACGATACATGATTGAGCGTTCACGGCTTGGAATTCCGGTTTTTGTTTTCAGCGAGGCATTGCATGGTTTGATGCAGAAGGGCGCCACTAGTTTTCCGCAGGCCATTGCGCTCGGAAGCACATGGGATACCACATTGGTGGAGCAAGTATTTGCGGCGGCCGCCCAGGAATGCCGGTCGCAAGGGACTCGCCAGGTATTGTCTCCGGTAGTCGATTTAGCACGCGACCCGCGCTGGGGACGCACTGAAGAATGTTACGGTGAAGATCCGTATCTCGTTTCGCGGATCGGGATGGCGGCGGTATTCGGTTTGCAGGGAAGAGAAAAAATGATAGGCGCAGACCATGTTGCCGTTACGTTGAAGCACTTTGCAGGTCACGGGCAGCCGGAAGGGGGAAAGAACATTGCACCGGTGGATTTTCCCGAACGTACCTTCCGCGAAACGCATCTCTATCCGTTCGAGATGGCGGTTAAGCGTGCCAAGGCTCAGTCGATCATGGCTTCGTATAACGAATGGGATGGCGTTCCCAACCATGTCAATCATAAACTCCTGACAAGCATTCTCCGCGACGACTGGGGGTTCAATGGATATGTCATGAGTGACGGCGGCGGCATGTATGTCACTGTTCGGGACCATCATGCAGCGGCAGATTCGGCGGAGTCTGGGGTCCTCTCGGTTAAAGCCGGGATCGATTTTGATTTGAGCAACGGAGGATGCTTCATTCCGTTGGTTGACCAGGTGAGAAAAGGAAATGTCTCTGAAGAGTTCATCAATCGGGCGGCGAGGAACGTTCTGCGGGTTAAATTTGTGGCAGGCCTTTTCGATGATCCATACATCGATCTCGAAAAAATGGAAAAAGTGTATAACTCGAAAGAGCACAAGGCCCTGGCATTAAAGGCCGCTCACGAAGCAATGGTTCTGCTGAAAAATGAACACACCACTTTACCCCTCGATGCGGCAAAGATCAAAACACTCGCAGTCATCGGCCCCGATGCTGCAGATATTCACCTTGGCGGATATTCTCCATGGCCGATGCGCGGCGTAAGCGTCCTGCACGGAATCCAGGATTTTGCCGGCGGCAAGTTTAAAGTAACCTATGCTGAAGGATGCAAGATAACGACCAACAAGGAAGTCCATTGGCAAGTCAACGAGAACCCAATTCCAAATGACCCGGAAAACGACAAGAAGTTGATCACCGAAGCCGTCACGGCGGCTGAACAAAGTGATGCGGTCGTTCTTGTCCTGGGAGAGAATGAATTAATTAACCGCGAAGCCTGGAGTGAAGTCCATTTGGGCGACCGTGACGACCTGAATCTGGCCGGGATGCAGAACGAATTGGCGAAAGCAATTCTTGAAACCGGAAAACCCGTCGTCGTTCTTTTGATCAACGGACGCCCCATTACGATCAACTATATAGAGAAGCACGCCCCGGCAATTGTGGAATGCTGGTATCTGGGGGAAGAAACCGGTCACGCGGCGGCAGACGTCTTGTTTGGAAAGGTCAATCCCAGCGGCAAACTCTCCGTTACATTTCCTCGCTCGGTCGGACAGCTGCCTTGCTATTACGATAAGAAGCCGAGCGCATTTCGGGAGTATGTCCTGGCTGAAAGCTCTGAACCGTTATTTCCCTTTGGTTTCGGGTTGAGCTACACAACGTTCAAATACGATCACCTGAAAATCGAGCCCGCGCTGATTTCCGCAGATGATACGGCAAGGGTCAGTGTCGATGTGACCAATACCGGATCGATGGCGGGAGACGAAATCGTCCAGTTGTATATTCACGCCAAGGTTAGCCTTCCCACCAGACCCGTCAAAGAGCTAAAAGACTTTGCCAGAATTGCTCTCAATCCGGGCGAAACTAGGACGGTGATGTTTGCGCTAACC
>CAYYHS010000566.1:0-2387 GCA_964471785.1 uncultured Chitinophagaceae bacterium | reverse complement strand
CACGAAGGCGAATCGCTCGTTGGGGACCCCCTGATTGAAACGGACCCCCGTAAGAGAATACGATGTGTGTGTTTCGTTCATGTCGAAATATTCGAGCTTTCTGACGCTCCAGTCGGTGTCGTTGATCCAGACCTTCAGGGACTTGACAAACTTCGATGTTCCCTCCTTCGGTGTGAGTTTCAAGACATACGCCGCATCAGTTCCCGGGTCTTCATCGACAATCGTTGCCCGAAAATTTTTCGGAAGGCCGAGGAGAAACTGCTCGGGGGAAAAAGTCGTCGGAGTTTCTTTGAAATAGTCGATCACCACCTGCTTGTTGATCGGCGAATATGCCCACACCGTTTTGCCGTCCGTCACGATCGTTTGCTGCTGCGACTCGATCCGGTATTTATTGCCCCTTTTCATCATCACCGAGCCGGTATAGGTCTGTTCGATGCCGGCATATTTCAACGACACCGTCTGGGTGAATTCGGCGAAGGCGTCGTTTACTTTCGCATATGCGTCTTGGACTTTCTCCAGAATCTGGGGAGCAGTCAGTTTCTCTTTTGTTTGGGACTGAGCAAAACCGCAGCAGGCGAAGCAGCACACTAAAAGAATATGGATCGGGCGGAAAAAGAGGAGTGAATTATCTTGGATGGATGGTAATCTCTCCACTCGGTCTCCTCAGGTGTGCTGCTCGAAAAGAGCAAATTTGAGATTCTAATTTTGATGTCGAGGCGATTTACCGACCCCACTCTGACCCTCTCCTTGCAGGGGAGGGAACAATACCTCTCCCCCTTGCAAGGGGGAGATCGAGAGGGGGTTGCAACAGCACCACGACTCTTATTGAAAAATCGTGTTACATCAGACTCTTCAGAATGACTTCGAGTTCCGCATCGTTCTCAACCATGACCTCGCGCGCTTTGCTGCCGTCAAACGGCCCTACGATGCCTGCCGCTTCGAGTTCGTCAACGAGCCTCGCGGCCCGAGAGTAGCCGACTTTCAGACGCCGTTGCAGAAGCGAGACAGATCCCTGTTGATGGCGCACAATCGTTCGCGCCGCTTCGGCAAATAATTCGTCCCGTTCTCCCCCGCCGGCGCTCATGGATGCCCGCTGTTTCTCGAGCACGGAAGGAAGCTCGAATGGTTTGCTGTATCCCTTCTGCTTGCCGATGTGATCCACGATCGATTCCACTTCGTCGATGGAAATAAATGCATTTTGTATCCGGATCGGCTTAGGGCTGGACGACGGCATGTACAACATGTCGCCGTTGCCAAGCAGCTGCTCTGCACCGTTCATATCGAGTATCGTACGAGAGTCGGTCTTGGAGGAAACCTGGTATGCGATCCGTGCCGGGAAATTCGCTTTGATGACGCCGGTGATGACATCGACAGAGGGCCTCTGCGTCGCTACCACAAGGTGGATGCCAACCGCCCGTGCCAGCTGCGCCAGCCGCGTGATCGGATCCTCGACTTCCCGGGCCGCCGTGATCATCAGGTCCGCAAGCTCGTCGATGATGATGACGATGTACGGAAGCTTTCTGTGTTTAAACGTGTCTGAATCTTTCAACCGGCCGGACCCAATCCGCTCGTTGTAGTCTGCAATATTGCGAACGCCGGCGTGAGCCAGCTTGTCATACCGGTGTTCCATCTCAAGCTCAACAGCTTTCAACGCGAGGACCGCGTTTTGCGGCATCGTGATAATTTTTTCGTCAACATCTTTCGAGATCGCGAGGTAATGATGCTCCAGCTTCTTGTAGAGGCTCAACTCTATTTTTTTGGGATCGATAATGAGGAATTTCACTTCCGACGGGTGCAGCCGGTAAAGAATGCTGGCCAGGATCGTATTGATCCCTACACTTTTACCCGACCCCGTCGAACCGGCGATGAGCAAATGGGGCATCTTTGAAAGATCGTCTACATAGACTTCGCCGGAAATGGTTTTCCCCATCGCCAGGGGAAGAGCGGCCTGCGAGTCCCGGAACTTGGCGGAATTGATGATGCTGCGAATCGTTACCATGGACGGTTTGCGGTTGGGAATTTCCACGCCGACGGTTCCCTTTCCCGGTATCGGGGCTTCGATGCGGATCCCTTTCGCCTGCATTGCCAGCGCCAGATCGTTCGCCAGGTTGACGATCTTAGCGACCTTCACTCCCGTTGCGGGCACAAGTTCGTAGAGGGTTACGACCGGACCGGGTGTCACGCTCACGTTAGCGACTTCGACATCGAAGTCGGCCAGCTTTGCACGCAGCAGCTCGGCGTTTGCCTTTAGCTCCGCGTCGTCAATTGTTTCCGCCTGGCGCTGGGCATTCAAGAGCTCGACTGATGGGAACACATAATCAATTTCTTCGTCCTGGACATCCCGTTCGTCCAAATCGACTTCTTCTTCTTGCAGCATCTCTTTGATG
>CAYYHS010000565.1:0-2400 GCA_964471785.1 uncultured Chitinophagaceae bacterium | reverse complement strand
CGCTCTTCGACATTCAATTTCCGCAATCTGGTCGCGGTCCGGCTTCCATTTTCCGTTTTCTCAACAGCAAAATGTGTGTCGGCAAGACCGGCAATCTGCGGAAGATGCGTGATCGCGATAATCTGGTGCAGCGAAGAAAGTTTCTTCAGGCTCATCCCCACCGCCTGGCCGATGCGTCCGCTCACGCCGACATCAATTTCGTCAAAAATGAGGAGAGGAACTTTGTCTGAAGTGGCAAGTGCAGATTTCAGCGCAAGCATCACGCGCGAAACCTCTCCTCCCGATGCCACCTTCGACAGAGGCTTCGGATCTTCGCCGACGTTCATCGAAATATAGAACTCGACATCGTCGATCCCCTTCAGCGTCGCCGCAAAGTTTTCTTTGCCAAGGTTCACAAAGATGTCCCGCGATCTGCCGTCTCCGTCAGGAGAACCGGCTGCTATTGGGGTTGCCTGGATTCTTACGGAAAAGACTGCGTGGTCGATCCCAAGTTCGGCGAGTGATGCAACGATTGCCTTTTCGATCTTCTTCGTTGCTTCGCGACGGCGTGCCGTCAGCTCCTGAGCCGCCTTGGAACAGACCGCACGTTCTTCAACGATAGCAGACTCGAGCGAGTTGAGCTCCTTTTCAAAGTTCACGGCACGGTCGAGCTCATCGCCGATCTTGCGACGGCGTTCTAGCAGCGTTTCAAGAGTACCACCGTACTTCTTCTTTAAGAGTGAATAGTCGCCGAGGCGTTCTCGAATGTTCTCTAACTTCTCAGGGTTCGATTCGATTCTCGAACTGTACGATTGAATGAACTTCGACAGCTCTTCAACGATAATCTCTGCGGATTTGACCTCGCCGGCAGCATCTGCAAACGCGGCATCGATGCAGTTGAGTAGCTCGATAAGTTTTCTTGAGCGGACAAGGTGATCGTGGGCAGAAGACTCTCCTTCGTACAAAAGCTGGTTCAATTGCGCCGTTAATTCCTGAAGCTTTTCGGCGTTTTCCAGAATTTTCAGCTCGGATTCGAGAGACTCTTCTTCTCCCGCCTGAGGGTTGACAGCATCAATCTCCTTCGCCTGAAATTCGTAGAGATCTTTTTTTTCTTTTAACCTTTGCTGCTGCTCGACCAGCTTCTTCCTTTCGGAAAAGCAGTCCGAAAGTTTGTGATACGATTGACGGTAGGCCTCCAGAAAGCGTTCATGTCCTCCAAAATCGTCAAGGAAATCGATATGCGTCTCCGGACGGAGCAAGGCCTGGTGGTCGTGCTGGCCGTGAAGGTCGACGAGAACGTCGCCGATCTCCTTCAAGAGCGCGAGGGGAACGGGGGAATCGTTCAGAAAACATCGATTCTGTCCCTTCGTCGATATCTCGCGCCGGACAATCAGCTCCTCCGGCGCATCAAGCTCGTGCTCTTTAAGAAGATTCCGGACCTTCGTCGACTCACCGACGAAAAAGGTCCCTTCGACGACAGCTTTCTCAGCACCTTTGCGGACAACGTCCGTGCTCGCGCGCTCGCCAAGGAGTAAACCCAGAGCGTCTATGAGGATCGATTTTCCGGCACCGGTTTCGCCCGTGAGGATGTTCAATCCATGCTCGAATTCAATATTGATTTCTTCGATGAGGGCGTAATGTTTGATGTAGAGAGAGTGAAGCATGGAGTGAAGTTACGCTGATTTTCGGAGAGTTTCAACCGGAGCACCAACGGGATCAGCAATGCGTGCAAAAACAGCGTCAATGATGAGCTTTGAGATTTGGGAGCCGCTCTTTTTGTTTCCCGGTCGATCCTTAGAGAGATATTGTCACTCCAAGCCTTCGCCCTCCATCCGTGGAGTAATTGTGAGAACCTGAAGGCTGGGCCGGCGCGGAGCCGCCGACGCTCTCCTGCGAGGCATAGTGCAGTTGGAGCGGAACATACTGTTCGAAATGAAGTCGCACGTGCGCGGCGAAAATCGGAAATGTTATGGATACTCCCAGTCTGGCCAACCGGACCCATTCAAGCGTGAGATTGTCCGTTTCATAATTCTGAATCCCGAACACAAGGAAAAGGGGCTCCCAGTGAGTTAACGATGCCTGGGTCTCGATATGAAGGAACGAAGCATCGAGAGAAACTGCAGCGCTGTGGAATTCGAATTCCGGCGCAAGGCTCAACGTGTGGATATCGTACCGGCCATCGGACTCGAAAACGATCCGATTGGCCACGACTGAGGTGACAAAATCGCTGAACGGCCACGACTGACCGTTACCTGCCGTTGATCCGGTAGTGCGTTGGTAGGTGTATGAAAATGCGGTCGGGGTGTTCCATACGAGTGAAGTAAAGGAGAGCCTCCAGGACTGACTGCTGATTTCGAGACCGGAAAGCTCGCCGAAAGATTGTCCATCGTCGACGAGAGTCCCGGAGATTCTCTTTTCATC
>CAYYHS010000564.1:0-2404 GCA_964471785.1 uncultured Chitinophagaceae bacterium | reverse complement strand
TCCAAGCCGTTTTCGATAAAGTATGGCACCGCATCTCCGAACGAATGGAGGATAACGACAGCGTTCACGTTTGCATCTTTGATGGAAGCGTTTGAAATCCTGTGGGACATTCCTTTGTTGACTGACGAGACGGATTTATAGAACTCGACAAGTTTATCTAAATCCCAATCCGGTTTTTTCCCATCTCTCATCAACAAGAATTGCCCTGTAAGATATGTCGAGACCGTCCGGAACAGCGTTTCAGTCGGAGTGGCAAACGGCAGATGGAATCTCACCATCGGTCTCAACTTATCCATCACCGGACAATTGCTTGTGACCATATAAATGCCGATGATCGAGCTGAGACCTCTTTGCAGCGTGGTCTCTTTCATGTATGTCCGCTCTGGAGTCTCGACAGTCACTCGCGTCCATTCATGTGAAACCGAATCCTTGAACTCCGTAACAATTTGAGAAAGGTTTACAGCGACAGGACAATACTCGGAATGCAGCGAAAGGGGGCAATGCTCGCACGGGTAAAAACTCAACTTCGTCCATTCCGGCTTCGGAATGTCTTTTTCTTGAACAAGCTCCAGAGTTGTAGCGTTCAACGTAATCTCGAAAACTTTGACATCTCCATTTTCGAATTCGAACGTGTACTTGAACTGGACTATATCCGGATTTGTGTTTTGATTCATGGAATCCTGTCTCTGACCCTGCACGCGTAAATGAAATGCTGAAACACAACTTCTTCTCTATGGCTCCCTTCAGCCGTTCACCGGCAGGGAGAAACTGAACGTGCTCCCTTTGCCGACTTCCGAATCGACCCAGATTTTGCCGCCATGTGCCTCAACGATATGTCGAGAAATCGCGAGGCCAAGTACGGTAGTCTTCAGGTCAGCAGGTTTTGAGGTAAGCTGCTCTTTATATTTATTAAAGACGAGCGGAAGTTCATCCGGCCGGATGCCGATGCCATTGTCCTTGATGGAAAAAACGACGTACTCTTTTTTCTGCCCGAGCTCGTCGTTAACTTTTTTTGAGACAGTGATTGAGATGATACCACCACGAAGCGAATACTTGATAGCGTTGTCAAAAATGTTGTTGAAAACCTGCGCGACTTTATCGAAATCGAAGTTTACGGCCGGCAGATCTTTGTCGATTTTTTTCACCAATTGTATATCTTTTGCCTTTGCCAGAATCTCGTACCGGGCACACATCATTTCAGCGAAGATCGGGATGTCGAGCGGCTTCCGCTCGATCACGACCAATCCCGCTTCGAACTGGGAAAGGTCGATCATTTCCTTGACCCGCTGGATCATCTTTTCCGTCAGCTCTCCGGCATACCGGAGGAGCAACGCTTGCTCCTTCGATACCGTTCCCGATTGCCCTTCGATGATGGTCTCGACCGTCGAGTCGACGGTCGTCAAGGGCCCAAGCAAATCGTGAAAAAACGTGGACATGTACCGCTGCTGCAGCTCCCGAAAGGCGCGCTCCGACGTCTTTGCTCGAAGGGTCGTTTTCACTCGTGTGATCAGCTCGGTCATTTCGATCGGCTTGACGAGATAATCTTTTGCCCCCTTCTTAAGGCATTCGATCGCCGTGGAAAAATCCGCGAATCCTGTCAGCATGATGATCTCGGTCCAAGGATAATCCCTCGTTACGTGACCGAGCGTTTCGATGCCGTCCATCCTGGGCATATTAATGTCGAGAAGCATAAGGTCGATCGAGCCCTTTTTGAGGATTTCGAGAGCCTCCTCTCCGTCCTGGGCCACCTGGACATCGAAGTCGGCAGCTTGGAGACGAAGTTTGAGCGTCATCCGGAGGCTGTCTTCGTCGTCTACAACAAGGATTTTATCTTTCATACAGGTTCACTTATGATTTGTAGGAATAATATTATCTATTCAGTAGGCAGAGTGAATTGAAACGATGTGTACTTCCCGACTTCGCTTTCCACATTCATCTTCCCGCCGTGCGATTGAACGATCAGCTTGCAGATGGAAAGGCCCAGTCCCGTTCCTTTCTGTTTTGTCCTTTTTGCGGAAGAGGCTTGTTTGTAACGCTCGAAGATCTGTGGAATTTCCTCTGCCGCAATTCCGATGCCGGTATCGGTGACGCTTACTCTGACGAAAGGCTTATTCTCGAAAACGGCACCCGCGACTCCGGATTCCAGCGAGGTCGCGATTGTTACCGTGCCCCCGCTCTTCGTGAACTTCATTGCATTGCTGAGGAGGTTCATTGTCACCTGGGCAATCTTTTCCGCATCCACAAACACCGCGGGTAATTTCTCACCGTACTGTCTAACAAGGGAAATATTTTTTTGCTTGAATTGCAGCCCTGTCTCACGGCACACCGTATCGAGAATGATCGAAACGTCGATCTTCTGTTTATCCAACGTCATATTGCCGGCTTCAAACTTGGAAAGGTCGAG
>CAYYHS010000563.1:0-2405 GCA_964471785.1 uncultured Chitinophagaceae bacterium | reverse complement strand
TCTTTGATTGAGCCAAGCACCGAGGTACCGGAATTCTTCCTCGGCATTTCTTGTACGTTCATCAGGACGAGGCTGAAGATGACCGCGATGAACGAAGTGCCGTTGAGAAAAAAACACCAACCAACGCCAAGAATACCGATGACAATACCTCCAATGGCCGGACCGAACATTCGTGCACTGTTAAAAACGGCAGAATTCAGCGCGATAGCATTCTGAAGATCCTCTTTGCCCACCATCTCGATCACGAATGATTGCCGTGTCGGCATATCAAATGCATTAATCAGACCGAGCGTGAAAGCGAGAATCCCAACACCGACCGGATTAATGAAACCGGACCAGACCAATCCAGCGAGAACAAATGCTTGTATCATCGAAGCCGTTTGCGTCGCGATGATCAAAGGCTTCTTAGCAACTTTGTCCGCGAGCGTTCCACCAAACATCGAGAAGAGCAGTATCGGGATCGACGTCAAGAATCCAATTGCTCCCAGCCAGACCGCCGAATGGGTCAACTGGTAGACGAGCCACGCCTGGCCGATGTTCTGCATCCATGTTCCGATAAGGGACAGCAACTGGCCGAAAAAAAAGAGCCTGTAATTTCTGTGACGGAGCGACCGGAATGCCGGCAACGATGCCACGAACTTCATGGACGAACGAATCACCGTCATCTACCTCACGACGCCCCTTCGGGCGTCACTCTAACCGTTTCAATTCTCGTTCTTGTGGCCCGGGTGATTTGAATCTTCAGGCATCCGATTCTTACCTCTTCCTTCTCCGCCGGTATTCGACCGAGAGCATGGATGATGAAACCTGCAATCGTCTCGTAAGGACCCTCGGGGATTTGGGGGAGGACTCCATTCCGCAGTTTCTGGACATCGGTCTTTCCGCTCACGAGATACGCCCCGTCCGGCAGGCGTTTGACCGGCTCATCCGTTTCACGCTGCTCATCGGAAATCTCTCCAAGGAATTCCTCGAGAATATCTTCCGAGGTAACAACGCCGGCAGTACCGCCAAACTCATCCACCACCACTGCCAACGAAAGTTTCTTGACACGGAAGTCCCGTAAGAGATCAGAACAATTCTTGGTCTCGGGGACAAAAACAATCTCCTGCAGAATCTGGGAAAGTGTACGGGGATGCGTAAAGAAGTCTCTTGCGAACACCACGCCGATAATGTTGTCGATCGTCTGGTCAAAGACCAAGAGCCGGGAATAACCCCGTTCCGCGAGCACTTGCCATGCCTGCCTTACCGGAGTCTTGATATCGACTGCCACGACATCGGTCCTGGCCTTCATGATATCTTTGGCGAGAACATCGCTTAACGTAATGATTTTGATGAGCTTCTTCCTCTCCTCTATCCCGACAGCTCCGACATCTTCACTTTCTTTGAGCAGAACCTCCACATCCTTCTTATGAAGGAATATTCCCACATTGGAGTTTCCGTAGCCGAGGGAAGCAACGATGAATCGCGACGATTGATGGGTAATCCAAATCAATGGCCACAACAAAACGCCGACCAAGTTGAGAAACAAAGCGGCGTATGAAACGACTGCATCTGCGACGATTCGGAAAAGGGATTTGGGGATCAGTTCCCCGAATATCAGGATCACAAACGCGACCACGACCGTGATCGAAGTATCCTGCCAATGAAACCGCGTCTGCAGCACAATTGCCGCAATCGATGAAAAACTAATGTTGGCGATATTGTTCCCGACGAGTACCGTCGTCAGGAATTTTTCCGGAGAATTGGCAAAGGCGAGCGCAATGACAGCCCCGAACTTCTTGCCCCGTGCTCTTACCTGAAGTTTGGTTTTGTTCGCAACAATAAAGACAATCTCCGAAGAGGAAAACAATCCGCTGAAGAGAAGCAGGATCAGCAAGAGAACCAATTGCAGGGTCATACGGAGTTATCGGAGATTCACGAGCGTGTGACTTAATTAGTTAGTTGCCTTTTCGTCGGCACAGAGAGCGACTTAAGTGCTTCAGGTACTTCATGCAAGATATCACCCGCGATCATCCCCATTTCCCCGATCCGTTCACAGGCAATGTCTCCTGCCCTTCCGTGAACATAGACTCCGTTGATCGCGGCATTGAGAGCCGAACTGCCCTGGCCGACCAGCGCTGCAATAATTCCGCCCAGTACGTCCCCAGATCCGGCCGTCGCCATGCCAGGGTTTCCCGTCGAATTGATGAAGACTTTTCCGAGTGGATCCGCAACAATTGTCGGCGCGCCTTTCAGTACGAGCACGACGCCGTTGGCGCAAGCGAAGGAACGCGCAATGTTGATCTTGTCATTCTCAATCTCGGCCACATCGAGCGAGGTCAGTCTGGAAAACTCTCCAAGATGAGGTGTCACGATGACGTCGTTGCATTTTCTTTTCTTGAAGATTTGCGGATTGGCTGAAATTG
>CAYYHS010000562.1:0-2416 GCA_964471785.1 uncultured Chitinophagaceae bacterium | reverse complement strand
ACAAGCTCGAGTCGCAGGACCCCGTGTGTCGAGGGATGCTGCGGTCCCATGTTGAGGATCATCTCTTCTGTGCGAAGAGATCTTCCGGTCGACGTTATGGGAGGAGCTATGATGGTCTCTGTCATGTAATCCTTACCGTTCAATACGGTACTTTCATCCCATTGTAGAATTCAGGTACCTGATAATCTTTCCGAAGCGGGTGCCCTTCCCAATCATACGGCAAAAGAATACGTCGCAGGTCCGGATGGCCGGTAAAGTTTATTCCAAAAAGGTCGAAGGCTTCCCGTTCGTGCCAGTTGGCGGTTTTCCAGATCGATTCAACAGATTGGACGGTCGGATTTTCCGCCGGAGTCTCGACACGCAACGTCAATTTGTGCTTTTTCGACATCGAAAAAAGATTGTAGACCACCGCAAACCTGCCCTTCAAGTCGAGTCCCGAAAGACAGGAGAGATAGTCGAACTGCATCTCATCATCATCGCGAAGGAATTTTGCGACCCCGAGGATGTGCGCCGGTGAGACCTTCACGTACGGGTCCACGGGGTTGTCGAGCTTTGCTTCAATCGCAACATCGGGAACCGCGGCAAACGTTGCCGACAATCGATCGAGTATTTCTTGGGGGGTCATAGCGTCAGTGTTTGGGGATCAACGTTACGCAATTTTTTTCTTGGCGAGGCTTTCGTTTCGAACCTTTTCCTGCAGCTTCATCAAACCTTCGATAAGGGCTTCAGGGCGCGGCGGGCAACCGGGGACATAGACATCAACCGGAATAACACGATCGACACCTTTTAGCACATGATAGCCGTGCTCCCAGTACGGACCTCCGCAATTCGAACAGCTTCCCATGGAAATCACATACCGCGGCTCGGACATCTGGTCGTAGAGCCTTTTGATACGCGATGCCATTTTCAAGGTGACCGTTCCGGAAACGATCATCACGTCGCATTGGCGAGGCGTCGCCCGCGGGATTACTCCGAACCTCATCATGTCGAAATTGGAGGCCGACGCGGCCATCATCTCGATTGCGCAGCAGGCGAGACCGAACTGCATCTGCCAGAGAGAAGAGAGACGTGCCCAATTCAGAAGATTGTCAAGGGATGTGATGACGATATTGCTGTTGTCGAACTGGCTGTCGAGAAGTCCCATGGGTTTCTATCCTACGCCGTTGCGTGTTCTTCGATTTCGGTGGTTTCGTCCGATACGACTCCGACGCCTTTTACATAGCGGGAAACTTTCGGCGCCGGTTTATCCCAATCCAAATCTCCCTTAACCCACACATAGGCGTACCCGACGACGAGGATGGAAAGAAACACCGCCATCTCAATAAATGCAAACATACCGAGATTTTTGAACACGAGGGCCCACGGGAAGAGAAAAACAACCTCTACATCGAAGACGATAAAAATGAGGGCGACAACATAAAAGCGGATATTGATTTTTACCCACGTGTTGCCGACGGGTTCTTCTCCGCATTCATACGTCGACAGCTTATCCGGATATGGCCGCCGTGGACGAAGAAGCCAGGACCCCATCAATCCGCCGGCAGTAAAGAGCGCCCCGATGAGCAGGAAGATAAGAATTCGTCCAAAATCGGTCAGCATGAATGGATCACTAAAAAATTGTGTTGACGTCGTTCGAAGAATCACGCGAGGGATTAAATATAGAAACCTTATCCTACTTTATCAAGACTCCGGCGCTTACGCACTGATCTCAGCAATATAACGATCGACATCACGAGCGGCCGTCGAAGTGGGATAATCTCTTTTCACCCTTTTCAGAAGTTCAACGGCTCTTTCTTTTTCTCCCGTTCTTCCGAAATTGCGCGCCGCATTCATTAAGTTGTCGGGTACGTTCGGATCATCGGCATTTTTGAGAGCAGCCTTCTCGTAATTTTCCGCTGCCTTCTTGAAATCTCCCTTCGCCTCATAACAAGCTCCCATACCGGCAAGCGCGGAATTTGTCAGGAGGGAGGTGCTTCCGCTGAAGTCGTCAAAGTACTTCAGAGCCTTGTCGAACTCCTGCGTGTTGTAGTAAGCGCTCGCAAGATAAAACTTGGCGGTGTTTCCAGCACTCGTGCTGCCGTAATTGTCGACGATCGATTGAAGTCCGGCAATATTCCTCTCCGGTATCCCGTTGATTGCGATGAGATACTGGCCGTTGTCGTAAAAGGAATATACTTTTGCAAGATCGGTAGTGGCGCGCTCGTTGTTGGCCCTCATATTGTTTGAATAAAACCAGAGCCCCAAGACTACCACAAGGAGAATTCCACCGACCGTCGAGATCCTCTTCTTGTTCTCGTCGTACCACGTCTGAGCCTTAAAGTATGTCGTAACAAGGGTGTCTTCTTTGATAACCCTTTTAGAAATCTTTTTCTGTGCGCGAAGCATTTTCTGACCGGTATTTTATTGATTGGTTCAA
>CAYYHS010000561.1:0-2419 GCA_964471785.1 uncultured Chitinophagaceae bacterium | reverse complement strand
CATGGAGGGGGCAGTGATGCCTTGACTCCTACATTTATTGGACATCGATGCGATTGAACTGGCAAGTCATGGCATCACTGCGTGGCGGCATTTCCCATCATGCGGCACGTTGCGCGCGTTGACAAACCACCTAGGGTTTCTTATATTTTTGCCATTGTTGTACGTTGTGGAGTCCACTTTATTCTCCCGGCATTGAGTGACCCGTCCGAAAAGATCTCTCGGCCAGAACTTCCTGAACGATTCAAATGTCGCCCGAAAAATCGTTCAATCGCTGAACTTAAAGAAGGCGGACCGTCTCCTCGAAATTGGACCCGGCAAGGGAGCCCTCACCGGATTTTTGCTCGCCGAAGTGGACCGAATGGCGGCAATCGAGATAGACGATGAACTTGCCGCAGGATTGAAGGAACGGTTCGGTTCTGACCTGAAAGTTTATCATGACGATGTCCTGCACCTTGACCTTCCGTCCATAGCGGATACTATGGGAGGCAAGATCAGGGTCGTCGGCAACATCCCGTATAACATCACCACCCCCATTTTATTCTGGATTATCGATGCATACAGCTCGGTGACCGATTGCACGTTGATGATGCAGCGTGAAGTTGCACTTCGTCTTGTCGCAAAGCCCCGAACGAAAGAGTACGGTATCTTGTCAATCTTCGCGCAATACTATTCTCATCCGCGTCTCGAATTTGCCGTGCCTCCCGGCGCATTCAGCCCTATTCCCGAGGTCACTTCAGCGCTAGTCTCGTTAAATTTTGAAGTTCGGCGCGCCCTGATGGCGCACGACGACGCAGTCTTTCGGGCGATCGTGAGAGGAACTTTCGGCAAGAGGCGTAAGACACTGCGCAATGGATTGCGATCGCTCGACCTGCCTCTTGAACTTTTCGAGGCACTCTCTCTGAACCTCAATCACCGCCCGGAGGAACTCTCCGTTGACGATTTCGTTGTCCTCTCGAATGCGGCAGCGAACTATATGGCCGGTCAAATTCCACGTGAAGGGAAACACCAACAATGAATATCCATTTTCGTTTCCGGGTCACGGTTTTGACTACGAGTGATTTAGCCACGGTCATCTTTCTGGCGCTGTTATCGGTTTTATGCATTTGCTTCGCCTCGGCGATACCACAATGGTACATCCTCGCCGGCTCTGATATTATTCTCATCTGCCTCATTCTTTTCTTCGCTGTAAAATCGAAAGAGTCATCATTCCGGCTGGTCAGGTATGTCCGTGACTGGTACCCGGTGCCGATGATTCTGTTTATTTTCAAACAGACGTATCTGATGGTTCACCCGATTCACCCGCAGGATTTCGATTGGCTGCTGATCGACATCGACCATTGGATCTTTGGCATCGACCCCGCTCGTTGGTTGTTGACGATAGCGTCTCCGCCCCTCACTGAGATTCTGCAATTCAGCTATGCGTGTTATTATTTGATTTTGCTGAGTGTCTTTTTCGAATTGGGGCTGGAAAAACGACATACGGAATATTTTTTCGGCGCGTTTCTAGTAGTCTACGGTTTCTATCTCTCCTACATCGGATATTTATTGCTGCCGGCAGTCGGCCCACGGTTCACGCTGCACGATTTCAACTCATTGAACGATGTCTTACCGGGCCTCTGGTTGACAAATTCCCTGCGCGATTTTGTCAACGCAGGAGAATCGATCCCTAAGGGGGCATTGCATGCCATCGACTTTGCTCAGCGTGATGCATTCCCGAGCGGTCATACACAGTTGACGCTTGTCATTTTGTATATTGCGTTCACGATGCGTCTCAAAAGCAGGTGGGTGCTGCTGGTTATTGGCTCTCTTTTGGTTCTATCCACGGTCTATCTTTGGTACCACTACGTCATCGACGTGATTGCGGGAGTGATCTTCTTCTTATTCACAATATGGAGCGGCAAGAAATTGGACGCCCGGTGGAGGGAGTACAAAAGAGCGTTGAAGCGACGGGCCGCATGACAGTAACTGCAACCGCAAATACAACTTGCCTGGCATGTGAAATTTTCGTACTTTTGATGCGATAAGAAGCCTGTCCATAACACGACAGGCTTTTTGAATCTATGCATCAATCTGCACGACGGTGGCCATAGTTCAGTCCCAATTTTGATCGATTTAGCGAACGAAGTGAAGCTAGATCGAAATCAAAATTGAGGATCCCGCCGAAGGCGGGATTGGTTGCCAAAAATACTGTTACACGGTGGCCATAGTTCAGTTGGTTAGAATGCCAGGTTGTGGCCCTGGAGGTCGTGGGTTCAAGTCCCACTGGCCACCCGAAGTCAGTGAACAGTTAACAGTTAGCAGTAAACAGTGTAATCGATGCATCCTTACGTTCACGTGATCTTTTCTGATAACTGATCACTGTTCATTGTTCACTGTAAAAGTCCCCATCGTCTAGAGGCCTAGGACCGGAGCTTTTCAA
>CAYYHS010000560.1:0-2422 GCA_964471785.1 uncultured Chitinophagaceae bacterium | reverse complement strand
CTTCCGATCTCAAAATCATTGTTGAAGACGACGTACACCCCAAAAAAGGATTGGTACAAGGAATGATAACGCAACAACGCCAAGGTGTAATGCTCCTCTGGATGTCTGGCGTATGGCTCATTACTGGTTTATTTTTTTTTAGCCAGATGTATTTATTGTATCCCCACTTGGGCCGGCCATTCAACATCATGGGAGAACTTGTGTGGGAGTTTACACTTTCCTTTCTCTGGATAATTTTCACCCCGCTTATTCTTGTCCTTTCGAATCGCTTTAGAATAGAGAGACACCGTTGGCTGAAGCCGCTCGCCATCCATCTTGTTGCAAGCGTCATTCTTGGACTCGTTCAGTGTACAATGCACGGGCTGATTCTCAAGGTAATTTTTGACTCTGCCTCGCCGCTCGTTTTTTCAAAATTGCTTCCATCCTTCTACTATAACATTGACAAGATGTTCATGGTGTATTGGGTGATTGTTCTCCTCAATCATTCATACGTCTATAATCAGAAGTTCAGGGAAAGAGAGTTACAAGCGGTTGAGCTTGAAGCGCAGCTTGCCCAGACTCAATTGCAGACGTTGAAGATGCAACTACACCCGCATTTCCTATTCAATACGCTCAATACGATATCGTCCTTGATGCACAGCGATGTTGAAGCTGCGGACAGGATGTTGGCGCGGCTGAGTGATTTGCTGAGGCTGACACTCGAGAGTGCAGGGAAACAATTGGTGCCCCTCAAAGAGGAACTTGACTTCTTGCGACGATATATAGAGATCGAACAAATTAGGTTTCATGACCGTTTGACGGTACATCTAAAAATTGCACCGGAGACCCTTGATGTCCTTGTCCCAACGCTTATTTTGCAGCCATTGGTTGAGAACGCCATCAGACACGGTATTGCTCCTCGAGCCGCACCGGGATGCGTCGAAGTGAGTACCAGTCGAGAAAATGGTGCACTCTTAATCCGCATAAAAGATAACGGCGTTGGGCTTGGGTTAACGGGTACGTCCGTACTTAATGAAGGGTTGGGGATTTCCAATACTCGCTCTCGTCTTCAGAAAATATATGCCTCATTATCCCGGTTTGAGATAACCAATGCAGTTTCCGGTGGGGTCATCGTCGATATTTCCATTCCGTCGTAATCAATTCCGTATTCAAGGATGGTGACATGAAAATTCGCACTATCATTGTTGACGACGAACAGCCAGCCCGCAACAAATTGAAATTGTTCCTTGCCAGCGAAAAGGACTTTACACTGATTTGTGAATGTAAGAACGGGACGGATGCGATCGCGGCTCTCGGTAAATATCGTGCCGATGTTGTTTTCCTCGATATTCAAATGCCGGAAGTTGACGGCTTCAGCGTTATCGCATCCGTACCAAAAGAGCGGCTTCCAGTGGTCGTCTTTGTAACAGCATATGACACGTTTGCCGTTAAAGCATTTGAAATTCACGCCCTCGACTATCTTCTGAAACCCTTCGACCGCGAACGATTCCAACAGTCCGTTGTGAGAATCAGGAAAGCTATGGATCGCTCTTCAATTGAACGGCATCATTCTCAGATCCTCTCTATACTCGATGACATTAAGACTCATCGTACCCATCCGGAACGAATACTCATCAAATCCGCAGGCCGCGTTTATTTTGTGAACATCGACGACGTTGACTGGGTGGAGGCGGTTGGAAACTACGTAAAGCTCCATGTCGGAAACGAGCCTCACCTGATTCGTAAGACGATGAATGCTCTCGAACGGCAGCTCCATCAAAGGAAGTTTGTTCGTATCCATCGCTCCACGCTCGTCAACATTGACCGCATCAAAGAACTGCAACCGTGGTTTCAGGGAGATTACCATGCCGTTCTCCACAACGGTAAAAGACTGAGCGTAAGCAAATCGTGTCGAAAAAAACTCACCGAAATTCTCGGACGCGGCTCATAAGCGCCGATTTTCATCATCATCCCATCCAGCCCGTTCACCCCTAAAAACCGACCATTCGTCCCATAGCATTTTTCATTCCATCCGATGGCGCATATATTCCCTGTGGCTATTGCAGTGGTCTCTATTGTCATCAATGAACAAAAGGAGTTTTCCATGGCACGAATGATATTTTCTATCTGTCTGATTATCTTGTCGTATTCAGAGTTTGTCGACGCGCGCATGATTCGTGTCCCCGCAGACTTTGCAACAATTCAAACGGCGATCAATGCATCGGCAAATGGGGATACCGTCGTTGTTTATCCTGGAACATATTTTGAGAATGTGATCTTTCGAGGGAAAAAAATTGTCCTGACAAGTCTCTTTTTTGAAAATAACGATAACAATTACATTGCTTCTACAATTATTAATGGCAGTCAGCCGGTGCATGCGGATACGGCCAGCTGTGTCCTATTCATCAACGGTGAAGACAAGTCTTCAGTGTTGCAAGGGTTC
>CAYYHS010000559.1:0-2427 GCA_964471785.1 uncultured Chitinophagaceae bacterium | reverse complement strand
GGTCACATTCTTTTTCACTCTGTTTACGACTAGTTCGCTCTGGAAAGACTCCTTACCAAAGATTTCATCAAGCATCACTTTTGAATAATGTCCCCAATGATGGTCAATACGAAAAAAGAAAATTCCATCAAGGCTAAGCAAGTCCTTCATCACTTGAACTCTCTCAAACAACATTGTCAAAAATGTGTTTCCCCCATTTCCCCATGTGTTTCTGTATGCAAACTCTTCAAGTACAGAGGGTGCCTTCGAAAACCGCTCTTCTTCATCTTCACCTATCTGCACATCAATGGTATAATCAATTCCGGCACTGAACGGCGGGTCAATGTAAATGAGCTTAATGCCGCCTTGGTCTTCAATCTCTTTGCGCAACGGTCCATTCTTCAAACTGCTGAGAATCAGTTTGTTGTCGCCCCAGATCAGCTTGTTCGTCCAACCTCTTAATTGCCGCCCGCGAGTATCAACAGAGAAAAGATCAGGTTGCACCTTTGAGTCTGTTTCCGCCCGTGGTTCGTCGATTTGCTCCACGATCTGAAATGGCAAAACGATGTTGGTCACCTCGCTCGTCTTCCCGTTCCAAACCAACTCTACTTCTCGTTTCTCGCCAAAGAGCAGGAAACGGTAATGGTCGGGCAGAGGTTTGCCTGCCTGCAGATAACGGTTGATATCTCTTATTTCGTTGTCGGTGAGTTTCATAGGGCAAAAAGAACCTTCATCAATGCAAAAAACCCGTAACACACTTGCTGAAAGCTGTCTTACGGGTCTGTTAGTCCCCCATTTATATTCAAAAACGCCGGGACTCATCTCCCCGCTCCAGCAAACTGATGTAAATGTAGGCGATTCGATGGGTAATTGCAATCTGCGGCGACGATTTGAACTGCGATGCGAACCAAAAACTTTATTTTTGCGCGAGGATTGTCTGTCCGGAATGGATAACATGCAGAAATCAAAGTCGTTAGCAGTGCTACATTTTTGTCATACATTCAACTCATTTGAGTCATCGTTTTACGACTGTTTGACATCCTTTCGTGACCTTCCACGGCGCTTTAAGTATCCGTCGGCCATATTGGGAGTTAATTTTGGGAGATAAAATTATAGGCAAATGACATTCGCGTCCTGATTTCGACACGCCAGCTCGCCTCTAGGCCCAGTTAAGATTTTGGTAACAAAATAATACAGAACGACAATCGAACCTTGAATTCGAGGTGCCAGCCTTCTTTTAAGTGAAAAAATCCAAACCAAAAAATTAGCCCCACCACCTGCCTCGCTCTGTTCCTCCGACTTCGTCAGTAGAACCTATCGTGGGTAAGCATCCATGTAACACTACTTCAGATGGAACCATTTTCATTTTGGTATAAGAAGAGAAGAATCCCAAACGAAAGGAATATACATGAGATACGCTATCCGAACAGTCACCTGGCGCTTCAAGGAGTCAATAGAGCTTGATCGAGAATTTACCGGCAAGAATTCGTTGCCGATCAGATCTCCGGGCGACATCGTTGTAAATTACTGCTCGCTGTTTAAGAACCAAGTCAAGGAACGCTTTGTTGTTTTCTGGTTGAATTCGGCGAACAAGGTAATTGGCTTTGAAGTAGTTTCAGAAGGAATTTTAAATTCTAGCCTCACCCACCCGCGTGAAGTTTTTCGAGGAGCAATTGTCGCCACTGCCGCATCTGTAATATTGGGTCACAATCATCCAAGCGAAAATCCTGAACCGAGTCAGGAAGATATTGCGATCACAAAGCAATTGGTCGAGGCTGGGAAGATCATAGGAATTCCATGCCATGACCATATTATCTTCGCTGGTGATACCTATACATCCTTCGCAGAGAGAGGATTGATTTGAAAATGGGACGCAAAGAAAAAGCAGCGTTCCCCTGTGAAGTGAAGTACGGTGGAACAATGACGCCCGATGATCTTGAGATCATCGCTGAGATAATCGCACGCTGGATTCTCGAACGCGAACGGAAGAGGGTAACAGAATCAGCTACACCTAGAGCGTAAAAAGAGGCGTATCGCCTCTTTGCCGCTTACAAATAAGAAGCAGCTTTCTCTTGGAGGGTGATTCGGATGGATGGCAAGCGGTGATACTTGATGTGATTGCGTTGTGCAATCTCTTTCATTGTGTAGCCGGCAGTCAAGTCGTCCAGGAACAATCGCTCTTCATTTGACAATGAGCCCATGAAGTCATTTGCTATCGCGAAATCGAGTGGCGTGATTTTCATTGGCAGTAGGAACTCAGCCAATGATGTTGTGCAGCCATCACCGGGGACAGGACGGTCGACGTAGACGCGCTCATGGTTCCACGCATCAAGTTTTCTCTTGCCCATTTCTTTCGCGGGGAATGCTGACCGCCGATTCAGTTCTTTTGCTCTGAAGTGCATCATTGACTTCATGAGCCCGGGTGTGCAACGGTCACCAAGTCTCTTA
>CAYYHS010000558.1:0-2429 GCA_964471785.1 uncultured Chitinophagaceae bacterium | reverse complement strand
ATGATAGGAGAGGGGGAACGAAACCTCCCGGTGAAGTACGCCGTCCACGCGAAAGCGTATCATCAGCTCATCATCCATCGGCTCAACATGGATATCGCTCGCACCCGCCTTCGCGGCGCGAAGCAATACCTCTTCGGTCAGCTCCGCTATCGTAGGATCACCGACGCCTTCCAATGCCTGCGCCGTACCCTTTCGTACTTTGATATCGTATTTTTCGAGCTGGAGGGTCGACTTGATCGACTGGATACGATCGATGGAGCCATGATACTTTTTCATCGCCGCGTCGAAATCGGACGAGGTTGTAAAGACCGGAAGAACTCTATGCCCGGTAAGCTGCTGGAGGTGCATGACGATCTGTTTGGCCGGCGGGTCGATGAAGGCCATCGTCAGTTCCAGTCCGATAAGGAATACCGGAAGAACGCGGAATCGAAGGATCTCTTCTTCAGTGAGTATTTGTTCCGGCGCGGTCTCGATCTCGGTCGCGATCGGCATCCGGGCGAAATTGAATACTTCGCTGAGAGTTTTCGCTATCACATCCTCGGAGAGATTGAAGACTCCGGAGAGTGCTCGCGCTACTCCTTTTTCGCGTGCGATAGTTTCGAACGATCCCTTCTTTACGTTGAAGGACTCGCGGTTCAGGATGCCGCGATCGACAAGTGCTTTGAGATATTGTTGGTCTTCCAACGTCATGTGTCAACCGTCAATTGAAAATTGAATCAATGTCGTTTTGCGTCACTCTTTCCGAAGCGGCTTCTTCCTGGCGTGCTATTTTTCGAAGAGAAAGAAGCTCTTCAATTTCATCCGACGCATATTGTTTAACATCACCCGTCTGGCCGGGATGGGTGAATAATTGTCCATTGGCAGATGCGACCAGAGCGGTTCCGCAATCGCCGCAGTACTTGTCATCAACTTTCCCCATCTTGCCGCATCGCTTGCATAAGGCGCCCAAGGCAGCTCCGCATACGGTGCAGAATCGCTTCGTCCCCTCGTTATTGGTTTTGCAGTTCGGACATTCCATGGGTTACTCTTTTTTTATGCGCTGGGCAAGGACTGCAAGGACTTTCAGCAGAGTCTGGTCAAACTTTTCATTTTCGAAAGGTTTGAGCAAGTAATAGTTTGCACCGGCATCTTTGAATTGCAGGACTTTCTCTTTTTCCGATAACGATGTTGTCATGACGACGAGGGCGTCGGGATCGATGCCCTTGATTTCCCGGAGCGCGGTTAAACCGTCCATTTCTGGCATGATGGCATCAAGAAAGACCATGTCCGGCTTCGACGCTTTATACCGCTGTATGCCTTCTGCACCGTTTACAGCTAGCTCGACCTGTGTTATTCCGCTTCGCTGAAGGAGCTTTAGCAGCAAAATACGGCTATGGGGGGAATCATCAACAACGAGGGCCGAACAAGCGATGGGTGGAGCTTTCATATTGACTCCGAATGAGCCGACGCTTTAACTGATTGAATTCAATCGCGTTGGCCCTATGCTCTAATGTTTTTTGGCTGATAATCACCAACTGTCTGCAATTCTCCATCCTCGGTGGCGACTTTCTTTTTCAGTACCTAAAAAAACGTCACCAAGTGAACACTTCTCCTCTTGGGAAGTGTTGCGAGCTAATCATATTTCACTAAGCGTGCCAGGAAATAACTCAGAAGTGGCAGATGAAACTGGAGGTGTAGCGTAGAGGCGTGTGTCACCCATTGTAGTGTTTCAGAGCCTACCGGACAAAAATGTGCCAGTGTCGAGAATCCGTTGTCGTTAACTGCGGAGGCGGTGAAAAGTCATCCCCATGGAGGCGTCGCTCACAACCTCGTAATCGGAAAAAATATCGATATCCTTTATAGAATGGAGCGTATGGTATTCGTTCGGCGTATTATCCTCCCAGAATTTTATCTTTTCGCCTGATGCCTGCGGTTTCCATCCACCACGAAGGGACGAAAATTATGTCGCGGAATTCCTGATAGATCTTCATGTTTGACTTGAACCACAATTCCAGGGTCAAGAAAATAATCCATGTGCTTCAGGCCAAGGTAACCGGGGATCCATGGACTGTCGGTGATCAGGGCATCGGCATTTATCCAATTTTTCGAGCCGTGCAGCGCTCTTGAATGTATCCCATTGCTGGAATCCTTTCGAATAGATTCAAATATCGATTGTTGCCTCTTGAACCAATTTCTGTTTTCGTCGTTCGTCATCGCTGCGAAGCCTTATCATTGCTTTCTCCTCGCGATGCGTTCCTGGCCGAAAGGGAGAATTATGTTATTAACATTTTGATCGGTCGTTTTTTTTCTCCAGCTATTGCACTTTGAGAGAAAGATTCATAAATATTTGAGGCTGGGCGATTACAAACAGGGGCGGTCATCGAAGTTTACGCTATGCAAATAGCAGAGGGGCATTTCAACACGCAAAGGTGCTCCGGAATTTTCAACAG
>CAYYHS010000557.1:0-2430 GCA_964471785.1 uncultured Chitinophagaceae bacterium | reverse complement strand
TCCATAATAACCCTGCAGAGAATGGCTCCGGAGTAACTCAAAGAAATGACGGCTGAAACCGTTCTTCCACGCTCCGTCGTTCAGGACGCCGGACTCCATCTGTTGAAGCAAGGATGTCTGCGCATCCCATGAGAGAGCTTCGAATCTTTTCTGGTATCTATCAATGCAGGTTTCGGTAATTGCATCGAGCCCCTTGCGATAGTCGTGTTGGAATCGGCGGTACGGTCCGGCAAGTTGCTTCTCGATAAAACTAACCACGCCGGCATCGCGTCCCCCCGGCCAGTCGTCGGTCGGGATAATCTGTTCAGCGATCGCACCCAGCAGATTGAGATCCGTATCCGATAGGATTTTTTTCTCCGCACGCCGCAACGGGAGGCACCCCGAGATAAAGCTAAGGCCTGCAGCAACAATGCCGGTTATTTTTATGAATTCTCGGCGGGTGAGCATGGAAATGGCGGTCATACCTCTCTCAACTTATTTCACATCGATGAAGGGAGCTGGAATTCCTGAACGTTGGCACAGCGGCGCCAGCTCAATCGAAAAGACCAGGAGAGCCTCAGGGAGGAGGGCGCGACTCGGAAGTACTGGAGCAGACTATTCAGCGGCCATTCTCGGGTAACTGGCTCTTGCTTGCGGAAAACTTACGACTTCATGGGTCAAATGTCAAGGGGAAACGAGATGCCATTCAAGGAAGAAAATCGCGAAGGCGCGAAGGACGCAAAGATAAAAACATCTCTTCTTCCTTCCTTTTCAAAAATCTTTCTTTGCGTTCCTCGCGTCTTAGCGGTTCATCTCTGAGTCCGCATTGACAACCCGGTGCGAACTCTACCACCGGCTGTTCATCTGTTGAAAACTCTTGTCCAAATCCGCTCTGGACGCTTTCATCCATCCATCAGACGGTCCGTACCCTATTTCAAAAAGATCATCCCCTAAACCCTTCATGACCGCAGCAACAAATTCCTCCGGCTTCAGATCCACTTTAAAATTACCCCGTTTGGCTCTCCCCCCGGAATTCAATTCAGTGTCAACCGCCGGTGGAACCACTTCAAAAACTTTGATCCCGATCTTCGAGAGTTGATGCCGGAGCGCCATCGAAAAAGCATGCATTGCTGCCTTTGTCGCACTATAAACCGGCACTCGTGCGGCGGGGACGAAGCCGAGCCCCGAGGTAACGTTGATGATCGCTGCTCCCTTCTTTCCCGTCAAATGAGGGATAAACATCCCCGTGAGTAAAATTGGAGCTTCCAGGTTGATGGTGATTTCATTTTCGCCCGAAAGAAACTCGTCAATCCCCTTTGTGAAATCGACATCCCTCTGCACGCCCGCATTGTTCACAAGAATGTTTAGCCCGGGAAAATGAGTAATCGTCCACTCTACTAATGCTCTTCGATCCGAATCTTTGGCCACATCGCATACTCTGATGTGAACCATCGGATGTTTCTTCTGAACTTCCTGCAATCTCCCTTCCCTTCGGCCGCAAATAATGACCTCATTTTTTGCACGCAAAAATGATTCGGCCATAGCCAAACCTATCCCCGTGGCTCCCCCTGTAATCAAAACCGTATTCCCTGAAAGTTTCATCAAGACACTCCTTCGTTATCGGGTTGTTGTTTGCAAGCTTGGAATATTGGAATGGTGGAATATTGGATTGATGTGCGCCATCGGCGCAGAATGATGGAATAGTGCAATCTTGTAATCCTGCAATCTTGTAATCTTGCAATCTTGCAATCTTGCAATCTTGCAATCTTGTGATTCTGCAATCTTCCGAATACAGTCACAAAACATCTTCACGATTTTTTAGCCGGATACCCAACCGTTTGCCCAAAGAGTACCTGCTGGTCGGTGCGCAAATTCAGTATTGCGGTAAGCGCGTGTCGATTGCAGTTGTGAAACCAGCAGGCCAATCCCTCAGAGGCCGCAAACACATAAACGTTTCCGGCAATGAGACCTGTATCAACATAATAGTAAGATTTTTGAACTTCAGGATCCTGCAATCCAGGCTCCTGGTACCCGGATGTATTGGAAAGTTTGTTGATGTCCGCGACATAGATCAGGTGAACCGGGGCCTTCGCAGGAAAATCCGGCTGCCTCTGGCCTATTGCCAGCGAACGGAAATCACCCGAAATCACCGGAACCAATCTGTGATGAGGCGCGTCGTAAAGAAAAATTCCACTCTCTAGGGCAACATAGAGATCAATTTCCTGCGAGTTGCTCGCGGAGCCGGCGGTTCTTCCCGGAATTCCAAACGGACCCTTCTTCCGATTTATCCCGCATGCAGCCCAGAGGAGGTTTGAAATGGTTTGCGGAGGAAGATTCTTCTCGCTTATCTCACGAGTGGTTTTTCTTTGCTGAAATATTTTTTCAAGAGGGGTATGACTCTTGAGCGAGGGTTTTGGCAAGTGGAGAGGTATTAATGTCTGCGACGGCGTA
>CAYYHS010000556.1:0-2435 GCA_964471785.1 uncultured Chitinophagaceae bacterium | reverse complement strand
CACGGCCTTGGCACAGAACGAACTCGCCCGATACGACCGCTCGTTTACCGGCGCCAAGGCACATCTTGAAGACAAGGGCGAAAAGGCCGACCTTTTTGCGACCGTCACAGATCGCAAAGTTGTCCAGACAGAAATTCGTGGAGAAGGGATCTCCGGTTTCTACTTCCTTGGAAACAGCAATGTCGTCCAGGGATCGGAGAAAGTTCGCATCGAAGTGCGCGACAAACTCCACTCGGAAGTGGTCCTCAACCGCCTCGAGAAGTCAAGAATCAACGATTACGACATCGATTACATCCAAGGCACGCTGTTCTTCAAGCAACCCGTTCCCAGTATCGACGATAACGGAAATCCGGTCTACATCATTATCGCGTACGAATCGCAATCCGGGACTGAGAATAATTACGTTGCCGGCGCACTAGGCGAAAAAGAAATTACAAAAGGCTTAACAGTAGGCGCCACGGCCGTGACGGAGCAGAGAGAACCGAAAAACTACACACTCCTTGGACTAAATTCCAACTACGCAATCGGAAAAGCTTTCAAAGCAGCCGGCGAAGTCGCCCAAGGCCAAGACAACACGCAGAAGGGCGCTGCCTGGAACGTTGAGGTTGGCGGCTCGCCGGTTGACAAGATGGATCTCAAATCGTACTTCCGCAAAGTAGACGCAGGATTTGTTAACCCGACAGTCGGAAGCGGCGGGCTTAGTGACGGATTGGGTGGAACAAGCACAGAGCGTTACGGTGTGGGCGGCTCGTATGCGGGCATCGCTGACACAAAGCTGGAGACTGAATACTACAAGACGACGCAGCAATCGGGCGGTGCAGATGTAATCACGAACTCGATCTCCGGCTCGATCGAACATACCTTTGCAAGTCTCCTTAGCACATCGCTCAGAGTTGAAAATGCCTCGTATGAGAGCATCAGCTCCGATACGCTCCCGTCGGATAAACGCCAATCGACACTGATTGATGGGAAGGCAACGCTAAAAGCGTCAAGCCGCCTCAATGTCACGGGTGAGTACGAGAAGAATCTGAGCTCATCGGACAAAGAGGCAATTCAGCCTTCAGTCGGAACCGTCGGAGCAGATTATCGCATCATCGACCCCGTAACACTCACATTGCAAGAGAAAATCTACCAAGGAGGGGGCAATTCATCTCTCTTCGGCGTGAGCTCAGCAGTTGGGTTCGGGACCACGGTGACCGGAAAATATGAGATCGGAAACGGCATCAGCGGCAGCCGTAACCAAGCAAGCATCGGCTTGAAAAACACGACAAAGTTGACCGATGATCTTACTTCTGAGCTCCTGTATGAGAGAACGCGCAACCTAGACCGAAACGTGCTTGAGACTTCGACACCCGATCACGACGCGTTTTCAGCCGGTTTGGAATTCCTTCCGAAGAGTCCTTACAAGGCGAGCATTAAAGGTGAACTTTCGAACGACGGCCAAAGCAAAAAGCGCAACCTCACTTTTGGCGGAGATTTGCGCATTGCACGCGACTTCACGCTCATCGACAAGATGTCGTATTACGAAGAAGATCGCTCGCAATCTGCATCGACAACGAACGGATTCTCGGGAGGCACCCTGACAGCAGATCAAACAAACGTGGTCGGCGTCGCACTGACAGACGGCGTTCTGAAGCAGTTCCACAATGCTATCGGCCTTGCTTACCGCCCCGTATCATGGGATTGGCTGAATGCAATCGGTAAGTTCGAACAGAAAACGGAGTACAACGGCATGGTCTCCCCTCAGACGGCGTACGAGGCATCGATTGTCTCTCTGCATACATTTGTGGAACCGTTCAAGAGACTGGAACTTGGAATCAAATATGCATTGAAAGTTGCAAACGAAGATGCTTACGGACTCTCGGCAAACACGCTTACTGACTTCTATCTTCTGCACGCGGAATACGATCTGAACTGGAACAATCTCGATGTCGCGGGGGAATACAGAATCCTGAGCCAACGGGAAGCAAACGATCAAAAGATCGGCTACAGTGCCGAAGTTGGATATGTTCTCCTGAAGAACGTTCACGTGGCAGTCGGGTACAATTTCATTGGAAACAAAGACCGCGATTTGATAGATTACAACTATTGGTCGAGCGGTCCGTACGTCACAGTGGGGATGAAGTTCACGGAAAAGATTTTGAACATGTTTAATTAATAGTTTTCAACTACAAAGATGGAACTTATCCGCTCTATATCGATTAAAAAGATATTGAAGCACGCAGGATGCTTGCTCGTGTTCTCTATCTTCATAAGCATAACAGCGCTTGGACAATCCACGTTTAGCGGAACAGGTAATTGGAGCAATTCGGCGCGTTGGAGCGCCGGTATCCCGACGAGTGCAACCGATGTTACGATAGCAAGCGGCGCAAATTGCACCGTTGATGTTGCTGCAAGCTGTGCTTCTCTTACGTTTGCGGCTGTGAATGCAACCA
>CAYYHS010000555.1:0-2442 GCA_964471785.1 uncultured Chitinophagaceae bacterium | reverse complement strand
CAAACTCAATCCGCTCGATGCGCGACAAACTCCCCCCTCCATCCGGAAGTTCAAACCCTTTGCGGTCGAGAAACCTTGTCCCGAATGCTCGAGCACAACCCATTCCGCCGTCGTTCGTGGCGCTCCCACCCAGACCTAAAAGAATTCTTATATAGCCGCGTTTCGACGCTTCCAGTATTAACTCCCCTACACCGGTGGTCGTTCCTCTCATCACATCGTACTCTGATGGGCGCAGCAGCCGGAGCCCGGCAGCCTCGGCCATTTCGATGACTCCAGTCGATTTATCGCCAAGGACACCCCAGCGAGCCGTCACTTTCATGGAAGGGAGAGGTCCGTGCACGCGGGATGAAAAGAATTCTCCTCCGCTAGCCTGAACAAGGCAATCAAGCGTTCCATCGCCGCCATCTGCGATGGGACACAGCCTGTACTTTGCATTGGGCAGGACTTCGCGCAACGCTTTTGCTATGACCGCAGCTGCTTCTATAGCAGAAAGAGATCCTTTCAGCGCGTTTGGGGCGATCAGAAATTTCATGAGGGAAGGTAGGAAAAATTGGAGTGAAATTCAGGGGGGCATTGTCGCCGCTTGCCACCATATCGCTTTTTGGTCTGCCCCCATCTCGCTCCCAATCTCCGATTGGGAATGGAACATGGCTGGTAATCAGCATCGAATTGTAAATAATAGTGTGGCAGACTGACCACGTTCCCAAACTGAGTTTGGGACCGAGAAAAAGCTGCGACCCTTTCCCGGATGGCCAGCAGATCGCCTCATTGATTTTCAGCCATTTTTTCCATTAATTACTCCTGATTTTAACGCTACTTTGGACAATAACCTTTACAACGGAGAAATTATGTCATCAACGATTATCACAGATGTATGGGCGCGTGAGATACTTGATTCACGCGGCAACCCGACAGTGGAAGCAGATGTCGAACTCGAAAACGGCACGATCGGGCGGGCGGCCGTTCCAAGCGGCGCCTCGACCGGCGAACACGAAGCAGTTGAATTGCGCGACGGCGATAAAATGCGCTATAACGGCAAAGGAGTCTTGAAAGCCGTCGAGAATGTGAACAACATAATCTCGGAAGAACTTACCGGGTTCGATGCACAAGACCAGGTAGGCATCGACAAGATGATGATCGAGCTCGACGGAACACCTACGAAAGGCAAGCTCGGCGCTAACGCTATCTTGGCGGTGTCACTTGCTGCGGCAAAAGCTTCGGCCAAAGCCCTCGGCGTTCCTCTCTATCGATACATCGGCGGCGCAAACGCGAAGATCCTTCCTACTCCGATGATGAATATCATCAACGGCGGGCGTCATGCAGACAGCAATGTCGATTTCCAGGAATTCATGATTGTCCCTGCCAATGCGCCGAACTTTGCCGAGGCGCTGCGGATGGGTGCGGAAGTGTTTCACGCGTTGAAAGGCGTCCTCTCCAAACGAGGCTACAACACTGCAGTGGGCGATGAAGGAGGGTTTGCTCCAAGCTTGAAATCGAATGAAGAAGCGCTCGAAGTAATTACCGAAGCGATTACAAAGGCAAAATACAAAGCGGGAGAGGATGTTTTCATCGCGATCGACCCGGCTGCAAGCGAGATGTACGAAAACGGCAAATATCTTTTCTACAAGTCGACCCAGAAGAAGGCGTCGCGCGAAGAAATGGTAAAACTCTGGTCGAAGTGGGTGAAGGATTACCCCATCATTTCCATAGAGGATGGCATGGCGGAGAATGATTGGGAAGGGTGGAAGATGTTAACTCAAGAACTTGGTAGGAAGATCCAGCTCGTCGGCGACGACATCTTCGTCACCAACGTGGAATTTCTGAATAAAGGAATTGATATGGGGGTTGCTAATTCCATCCTCATCAAGGTCAACCAGATAGGCACGCTCACCGAAACCCTCGATTGCATCGAGATGGCCAAGCGCGCCAACTACACAGCTGTCATCAGCCATCGTTCGGGGGAAACCGAAGATACAACGATCGCCGACATCGCGGTAGCCACGAATGCAGGCCAGATTAAGACCGGTTCGACCAGCCGCACCGACCGCATTGCGAAGTACAATCAACTCCTTCGAATCGAAGAAGAGCTCGATTCGAACGGACAATACGCAGGGCTCAGCGCGTTCAACCTGAAGACATAGATGGTGTGATGCCGGGATGCAGGACACTCCGAGTGGTAGACCTTGAGACGATCACATGGCTGAAACCGTCGTTCAACGTTCACGCAATATCTACGAACAGCAGGCCCACAACCGCAGGATGACAACGGTGTTCATCCTGCTGTTTATTGCTTCGTTCTTAGGCATTGGAATTGGATTTGACTTGTTTTACGGAATCAGCAAAGTAAAACTGGTCTTCATCATTCCTCTGTTTGTTCTAACGTTTGTTCCTGTGCTCTTGAATGTTCGCGGCGAATACTCTTCTCGCCTCTGGGCGCAAGGA
>CAYYHS010000554.1:0-2455 GCA_964471785.1 uncultured Chitinophagaceae bacterium | reverse complement strand
GGTGAAGCCGACGGAGAAACGATCAGTCAATGGACGTGCGTAGGAAAGCCCTGCAGCCAGATCGCTGGCGCTGAAATATTCTCCCGTGCCGTCGGGCATTGCCACAGTCGTCACTGCCATATCAGCCATCGTGAGAGACGTGAGACTGAAACCTAACGTTCCAGCACCGCCCAGGGGAAGTACAAGGCCGGCAAAATCGAATTTTGTAGCGGCAATCCAATCGGTATGGGAGAGGATCGCTTCGGTACCGCTTATCGTGGCAATGCCCGCAGGATTCCAGTATAACGCCGTGGCGTCGTGTGCAAGGCTCACGAACGCGCCGCCCATGCCGATCGCGGGCGCACCGACTGAGATCTCCAAAAACGACGCCGCAGTTGTCCCCGTCTTCGAGACGTCAACAGCCCCCTGACCGAAAACCATGATCGGGAGAGTCGCACTGACAACTATGATCCGCAAGCACTTTTTCATCAAGATAAGCTCCGGCTTCATTATTTCATAACTGCAAACTTGCCGATGAATGCTCCGACGCCGGGAGCGTCAACCTGGAAGACGTATACGCCAAAGGCAATGTTCATTCCGTCGCGAGAGACCAGATTCCAAGGCTCCTGACCATTATCAATGTTGCTGTTGTGATACAATGTCTGAACAAGCTGCGCGCTCATTGTGTAGATATGGATTGTACACTTGCTCGGAAGATGGGTAAAATAGACGAGTCTAGCTCCGCGACCGACTGATGCCGTCGCAGGCTCCCATGAGTCCGCGCCGACGTACGGGTTGGGAACGACGGCGACTTTTTTGATATCAAACTTAGCTTGCTGAATGTTTAGCGACGGCGACGTTGTCGTGAATTCAAAGTACTCACCCGTGCGGAATGGCCTCTTCGTAGAAATCCGATAAATATCCCCTGCCTGCGGCGCCCTCTGCAGCGATGGCGAAATCGTAGTATCCATGACCAAAGTCATCGACCACGTTTTTCTGGAGCTCGGATAATCGATGGCAGGCTGGCCGGCCGAGTCTCCGCATACAATAAAAATCGCATCCCCCGCATCGAACACCTGGTTGTTGTTGACATCCTGGAATATGAACTGGACATGGTTAATGTTCTCTGTCACATTTCTTATGATGAGATTCGATGGTTGCGGTCCGCTGAAACTGGAAGACGGGAACGAAAGATCTCCCTGCCCTTTTGCAGTAAACGTAACTTCAAAATCGGCAGGATAATCGATCCGGCTCGGTTGATACGCCGGAGCGAACCGCGAATCAAAACCCGTCAGCACGACAAAGTTACTGTTTCCCTTCTCCCACTTGGTGTTTGAGGGATCGACCACAACGTTTTGATCGTTCGTCATGTTTAACACGAATCCATGAACGATCGGAGATTGTTGTTGCGCAGTGAGCAGTTTCGTCTGTTTAATCACTGTATCAGACGAGGTCTTGTCAATAAGCTGGTACCATGGATTAGGGTTATTATGAAAAGCAGTGGAGTCGTTGAACTCGAGTTTGTAGGTATGATTATTGCTAATCGAGTCGGGGTCGAGAATCCCCACGGCAAGCGAACCGGTCGCTGGTCCGGTGGCAATGGTTACGTTCACATTCGGCCGGACGTAGCCAGCAGATGGTGCGTGGGGAGTAACCACCGCCGTATTGATGTCCGTCTTGACAACTCCGTTGACGTCGGTCTTTATGATGGCAGTCGTTTCCGACGGCGGAATGCCAACAAGCTCTCCGGTAACGGTGGTCGTCGTGAAACCCTGGTCGTAGGCCGTTACCGCATAATAGTACGTCTGTCCGTTTTGAACTGTCGAATCGACGAAAGAATGCTGCAGACCTGAATCGTTACCGAGATTGAAATATGCACCATTAATGCCAATCGGGGCCAAGCCTTTGATGCCGTCGACGAGATCATATTGCGCAATCGGCACCCGATACGTCGGCGTTCCATAGGCGTTGGTGACAGTCATGTCTTCAACGAAGTTTGGCTCGGTGCTGCGATAGATGCGATAACCTTCAAAACTATATCTTTGATAGAACGCGTCCCATGTTAGCTCAGACCTGTTGTCCCAGTAATGCGTCACTCTTCCGTTCCCCGCGACTGCCTTGACTGTTTGCTTGTCCGGCGGTTTTGCAAACTGGTAGTTTGCGTTATAGATTTGCTGCACGGTTTTCTTTTTCAGGAAGAGATCGTCCGCATTCAATCCAAAGAGCAGACCCATTGAAAAGGTTTGTGTTTCCCCCGTTAGTTGGAAAGTGCCCGTCGCGGCGCTGTAAGTGTTGCGGCCGTTGAGATGGAAGAAATAACTTGAGAACCAATTCCCGAGATTAACGCCAACGAGAGATTGGGCGTGCGGCTGCGGTGCGGAAGTAAAGCCGGTCCAATTGTGTTCGTCGTTGTTCAGGTCATACGCGTGAACGGCCTGGATGATGAAGCCAGTCAAGCCGATTTGGTCCGATTCGT
>CAYYHS010000553.1:0-2459 GCA_964471785.1 uncultured Chitinophagaceae bacterium | reverse complement strand
TTAACAAAACAGGCTCAATATACTTTGAAAGCCCCTGAATTGCAATGTGATTCCTAGCAGGGCGTCGCATAGTGATATCGACATGGTTGGCAATTTCTCGTTCCCAAACTCCATTTGGTAACGAGGTCAATCAGCAGTGTTATTGCTCCTTTCCCAATAAGAGATCGGGATCGAGACGGAAAGTGACGGCATTGTTCGCGCAAGGAAGGGGGGAGAAGTATTTCAAGGAAATTGTCGTTGGGGAGAGAAGGCGCGACACAACCAAGCATTCCCGATTCAGCTAGAGCAGCGACTCGGCGATGGCATCACAAACGAGAAATCCTCTGCGCGTCAGGGTTATGCTGCGATCGTTGATTTGAATCAGACCTTCATTTGAAAACTCTGTTAAAGTTTCGCGTCGCGTTGAAAACAGGTCGACACCATATACTTGACGAAGCATGGAGACATTCAATTCCCCCGTCCGGAGTCCGAGAAAGATTGCTTCATTGAACATCTTCTCCCTGTCAACTGTCTCTGACCCGGAAACCGGCAGCGTTCCGCCAGAAACGTTTTCGCAGTACTTTGCAATGCTTCTCACATTCCACCACCTCCGTCCGTTCGTTGGTCCATCCTTCCAAAATGAATGGGCAGATGGCCCGAAGCTGAGATAGTTTGAATGGTTCCAATAATTCTTGTTATGACGGCATTCATACCCGCTCCGAGCGTAGTTAGAAACTTCGTAGTGATGAAATCCGTTCTCTTCCATCAATGCGAGAGTCTCTTCATACATCCGCGAATCCGCTTCTTCCGGCAGGGTTGCTACCGTTCCTTCCTTGACCATCGTGAAGAGAGGCGTATGCTCCTCGACGATCAAGCTGTAGGCCGAAATATGTTTTGGCTGCAATGCGATCGCCTGCTCGAGGTTGGCTTTCCATCGTTCGGGTGTCTGGTGAGGAAGGGAAAAAATCAAATCGACGCTGACATTCTCGAAACCGGCGTGATGCGCATCTTCGACGCATTGCCGTGCCTCGTCTGCGTTATGGATTCGGCTCAGGAATTTAAGTTCATCCTCATGAAACGATTGTATCCCGATGCTCAATCGGTTGACCCCGAGCGCACGGTACGCGCGGAGTTTTTCCCTGTCAACGGTTCCGGGGTTAGTCTCGACTGTAATTTCCGCCCCCGATTCGATCCGGTAATGCTTGTGGAGGGCGTCGAGGAGCCTTCCGAGTACAGACGGCGGCAGGAGGGACGGAGTTCCACCCCCGAAGAAAATAGTTTCGAACGTATTTCCGGACGAATACTGCCTGGCATACGTCGCGATTTCGCCATCGAGCGCCCGCAAAAACTGCTCCATCGTTTGCATGCTCTCTATTGAATAGAAATCGCAATAAATGCATTTCTTTTCGCAATAGGGAATGTGAAGGTATAGACTAGCCATCGGAAAGCAAGAGCTTAAAAATTGGGAAAATGTTTTCGACAACGCTTACGGCAATCGGGTGCGTTGTTCTCGCATTATCGTATCAACGTTCCGATCCTCGACCAACGGATCGCTGCAAATTTTTCCCCCATGCTGGTGATCGGAATAGAAGTGTCCCAGGACCAATAGACGAACATTGCTTTTCCAACAACATTGTCTTCGGGAACGAAGCCCCAGAATCTGCTGTCAAGACTGTTGTCCCGGTTGTCGCCCATCATAAAGAGATAGTTGCGCTCAACAGTGTACTGAACGATCGGCAAACCGTCAATGAGAACTTTCGAATCTTGATCGAGCGTGACGTGGTGGCCTTCACGCTCGATGAATGTTTGCCACCCTTCGATTGCTCCGTTCGAAATGTCCACCGTCATCCCTTTGTACGGGACGACAATCGGTCCATAGAAATCCGGGTTAAACGAGCTGCCTTTCGGAAAGATCGGCGAGAAAGGCTCGCGTGGAAGAAAGTCGCTTGGCTGCGAGAGACGCGCGAACGCCGGAAGGAGAAATTCTCTGCCATTCACGAGGAGCATTTTATCCTGGATGAGCAGTGTGTCACCGGGAAGCGCGACGCAGCGTTTGATATAATTGATTCCGTGAGGCGGGTTCTCTTCATCCCTGTCGCCCGGGTATTCAAACACCATAACATCCCCGCGACGCGGAGCTCCCAACGCTGGGAGGCGAAAATGTGGAATCTCAACGGCAGTGAACGGAAGGTATTTTGGCGTCTCCGCACCGTAGATGAATTTGTTGACGAAAAGAAAATCGCCGATGCGGAGGGTGTTTTCCATCGAGGCGCTGGGGATGCGAAACGCCTCGACAACGAATATTTTCAAGAATAGTGCAACAACAAGCGTCGCCGCGACCGTCACTAGATAGTCGTTAGAACTCTTCCGCGGCGGCCGCGGTGTTACAACCTCCTCTTCTATGCCTTCCACAGTTCTTTGGTTTGGAATTTAGCGAATCAGCGTTCCAAGACGATTCAGCCGAACCGACATCAGCTTCT
>CAYYHS010000552.1:0-2460 GCA_964471785.1 uncultured Chitinophagaceae bacterium | reverse complement strand
TACGGTTTCATTTGCTTGAATAGTCCCAATAATTCCTGGAAGGATGCCGAGCACTCCGCCCTCAGCGCAACTTGGCACAAGTCCGGGCGGAGGCGGTTCCGGGTACAGGCAGCGATAGCATGGGCCATCCTTTGTTGCGAAGACCGAAGCCTGACCTTCAAACCGGAAGATACTTCCGTAGACATTGGGTTTCCCGGTCAGCACACAGGCATCGTTGACAAGATATCGCGTAGGAAAATTATCCGTGCCGTCGACGACTACGTCATAGCGGGAGAATAGCTCGAGAGCATTCCCCGAGTTCAGGTGCATCTCGTGCGTCTCAACCTTGACAAATGGATTTAGCCCTTCGAGTCGTTCTTTCGCGGATGCGAGCTTCGGACGTCCGACATCTTTTGTTGAATGAAGGATTTGGCGCTGCAGGTTGGAGTAATCGACGACATCGAAGTCGACGATGCCGATGCGGCCGACTCCGGCAGCGGCGAGATACAGGCCCAACGGCGAACCAAGACCGCCGGCGCCGATCAAAAGGACGCTCGCGGCCTTCAATTTTTTCTGACCGTCCATGCCCACTTCCGGCATGATCAGATGCCGTCCGTAGCGGCGGATCTCTTCGCTGGATAACTCCGGAGAATTCATCTATTCCACTCCTCCGGCAATCGACGGGATAATGCTTAGGATATCTTTGTCGGATATCACTGTTTGCTCTTTCTGCAGATAACGGATGTCTTCGTCATTAACATAGACATTGACGAAACTCCGCAGTTTGCCGTCGTCTGCATACAAGTGACGGCGAAGAGGCGCATGGAGAACGCACAAATTGTTCAGCGCCTGGCTGACAGACTGTCCTTCAACAGAGACTGAATCCGAATTGTTCGTGAATTGACGCAACGGCGTGGGGATCATTATTTTGATAGACATAGAGCGGTATGGTTGAATGTGAGTTATTCGATTATTACAGTTTCTTCGTTAAATTTGCTCCTGTCGTTTTCCATAACCCATGAATGATGATCACGATAGACCCGCGACATGATCGAGATGATGAGATACGAAAACCAGGGAAATGCATGATCAAGGTCGTACTTTGAAGCGATCGAAGGCGAATCCGGATGGGAATGATAAAATCCGAGGATGTCTAGTTTTTTTTCACGTGCTAGAGCTTCCGCATTTCTATAGTCGTCCGGAGTGATGAGAAAACGATGATAACGTTCGGCTTCGTCGAATTGGTTTTCAATCGCGTGGACGGCAGTAACGTGTTTGTCGCTGCTATTGACAAACCCCAGGAGGACGCCGCAGCATTCGTGGGGAAACGCTTTTTCTCCGTGAGCTTTGATCGCATCAAAAACGGTATTCTCTAATTCAAGCATTCTTCCCCCAGATCGGCTCGCTGAGATACCGAGATCCGTCGTCGCAGAGAATCGTCACGATCGTTCCCTCAGATAATGATTTTGCGATTTTCATTGCCGCCGCTACGTTTGCTCCGGAGGAAATGCCCACAAAGAGGCCCTCTTCCTTTGCAAGTCTTCGCATGACGGCGTACGACTCCTCTGTTGAAATCTGCAGCGAGTCATCGGCAACGGTAGAATCGTAGATGCCCGGGACTATTGCAGTCTGCATGTGCTTGAGACCTTCGATCCCATGGAGCGGTGAGTCTGGCTGTATCGAAATACATCGAATAGAAGCGCGGTACTCCTTAAGGCGACGCGAGGTACCCACGAAAGTGCCGCTCGTGCCGAGCCCGGCGATAAAATGCGTGATTCCTCCGTCGGTCTGCTCAATGATTTCCTCTGCCGTGCCGTCGTAGTGCGCTTTCCAGTTGGCTTTGTTGTTGTATTGGTCGGGATAAAAAAATCGGCCTGCGTACTCTGCAACGAGTTTCCTGACCCGCCGTTGGGCTCCATCGGTGCCTTCCAGAGGATTCGTCAACGTCATTTCCGCTCCGAAGGCCTCAATGATTTTCTTCCGTTCATTGGAGGCATTTGCAGGCATGAAGATATGCACCCTGAAACCGAGAGCGGCGCCGAACATCGCCAGCGCGATACCGGTATTTCCGCTGGTTGCATCGACGATTGTCTTTTCCGGAGTAAGCTGCCCGGACTTAACGCCTTCAAGAATCATATTGAGGGCGGCGCGATCTTTTACGGAGCCGCTCGGATTGCACCATTCCGCTTTCGCGTAAATTTCCACCGGCGCAAATTCCCGGCCAATGCGATGGAGCTTCACGAGCGGGGTGTTCCCTACGAGGTTAACGACCGAAAACCGGCGCGTCGGGCTTTGAACCCCGCCATCAGAGTTTTCAAACATTGTCTTTTCCATGCTCTCTTGCGTATCGAAATCCATCTTTTATAACAGAGAGAAGCCGTAGAAGGTTCGAAATCACTAGTGCCGTCTCCCAAAAATATTTTTGTATTGTTTTCTCATTGGACACTTCCACTCCGCCCTGACAGTCATGCTGAGCGATCC
>CAYYHS010000551.1:0-2464 GCA_964471785.1 uncultured Chitinophagaceae bacterium | reverse complement strand
TTCAGGAACTGCAAGATTCTCGCCGATTCCATCGGGTATGACGGTGCTGTCAATTCCGCGTTTTATCTGGGAAGGCCATGGCAAGCCAGCCCGAGAACCGTGTTCATCAATTGCTACGTCCCCGCAAATCTGAGTGCCGCCGGATGGCTCTCATGGAACGTGTCTCCCGCTTTGTATGGAGAGTTTCACAGTTACGGACCCGGCTCGTCCACTGCCGGTCGCGTTGCATGGTCAACGCAACTGTCGGCTGCAGATACCGCCAACTACAGTCTGGCCCGCATTTTTGCTAGAACGTCCGCCGCGTCAAGCCTGGTTCTTTATGACTGGATACCGTCAGAATCCATCTCGTCCGTCACACCTGTGGATGTCGTATCCGGTCAGCCCAGGCCGGTGCCGAAGGAATTTACTCTGAGTGCGAACTATCCGAATCCGTTCAATCCGACGACAAATATCGAATTTACTGTCCGCGAAAACGGTCCTGTGACACTGAGAGTGTACAACATCGTCGGGCAGGTAGTGGCAGAGCTGTTTCACGGGGAAGCTCATTCCGGCAATGTTTATCTCGAATCGTTCGACGGTTCCCGGTTTGCCTCGGGATTATATTTTAGTGTTCTCCAAATGGGGAACCAGCGGCTCGTGCACAAAATGTCGTTGGTAAAATAAGTTCGTAGAACGACGGATCGGTTCGTCTTCGATCTCAGACGAAAGGAATGGTGCGTGATCAGAATTACCTGCAGAACATCTGGATTGTCCCGGCTCGCAAGCCGATCCGTCACTCTCGGAATAATACTCATGCTGGTAATCAGCAGCATGCAAGCTCAGATCTATGTTTCGACTGCCGGCAATGACACTAGCGCCGGCACTCTTGGTGCGCCGTTGAAGACGATCTCAAAAGCCCTTTCGCTTGTTGTCTCCGGCGACACGGTCTATGTCCGGGGAGGGAGATACGCTTTGACGACTACGATCAGCACTCCAAAGAGCGGAGCAAGTGGTTCGATGATTTATCTTTTTGCATATCCACAGGAAAGGCCGTTTCTGGACTTCAGCGCGATGGCGGTATCGAGCAGCAACAGAGGTATCAATCTCAACAAGAATTATTGGTATATCAAAGGATTCGACATCTGGAAGGCCGGGGACAACGGCATGATTATCAGCGGGTCGAATAATATCGTCGAGAATTGTTCGTTCAGCGAAAATGGAGATACCGGTTTGCAGTTGGGGGGAGGGGCATCCAACAATAAGATCATCAACTGTGATTCATACTATAACGTCGATCCGAGTCAGGGAAACGCGGACGGTTTTTCGCCGAAGCTGGACGTGGGGACGGGCAATTACTTCTACGGCTGCCGGTCGTGGCAGAACTCGGACGACGGGTGGGACGGGTATATGCGACCGTCCGATAATGTCACTACCACGCTGGAACACTGCTGGACATTTCACAACGGCTATCTCAAGAGCGGAGCCGTGAGCAGCGGCAACGGCAATGGTTTCAAAATGGGAGGAGGCGACAACTCAAACGCGGACAGCCTGCGCCATAACATGATCTTGAAAGACTGTCTCTCGTTTGACAACAAAGTGAAGGGATATGATCAGAACAACAACAGAGGTTCGATGACGCTCCTGAACTGTACCGCCTTTAGAAACGGGACTAATTTTAACATCAGTGCGGGATTGAAAACCGGCTCGGTGCTGACGGTGAAAAATTGCGTCTCTGCCGGCACCGGTGCAGTCTCGCTCCTCTCAAGCGCGGTGCAAGCGACCAACAGCTGGATGCCTCCGATCTCGGTGTCCAATGCGGACTTCATCAGCGTAGACACCGCAGGGGTTACCGGGCCGCGCAAGCCGGATGGGAGTTTGCCGGATGTCGCATTCATGCATTTGGCCTCCGGAAGCAAGCTGATCGATGCGGGTACCGATGTCGGTTTGCCCTTCAATGGCAAGGCTCCGGATCTGGGAGCGTTTGAATCGGATTATGTTACCAGCGTCACCAACGATGCACAGACGATGCTGCCTCATTCGCCGATCCTAATGCAGAATTATCCGAATCCATTCAACCCGAACACAGTCATCAGTTATCAGTTAGCAGTAAATAGTTTCGTTTCATTGGCAGTGTACAATGTTCTCGGCGAGAAGATTGCGATGCTCATCAATGAGAATCAGGCTGCAGGAATGCATGCAGTGATATTCCCGGCGGCCCGGCGCAATCTTCCGAGCGGGGTTTACTTTTATCAATTGCGCGCAGACGGAATCGCGGTTTCTAAAATTATGATAATGGAAAAGTGAGGGTGAATTGTGAGAAGAGTTAGAGTACTCGATTGACTTACACAACCAGCGCAGTACAGCATTCACCTACTACTTCTGTGGAGTAGCTTTATGAAAATACTACGATCGGCAAAATTGATTTCTCTCACATTTCTTCTTGTGCCCGCGATGCTCCTCGGCCAGGCGACGCTGCACGGGGTCG
>CAYYHS010000550.1:0-2473 GCA_964471785.1 uncultured Chitinophagaceae bacterium | reverse complement strand
TGTAATTGACTTAGAAGCTGTGCACACTATTTTTCAAAGAACAATTTCTTGTAAACTTAAAAACCCGTTTTTGAACGGGCTTTTAATATACAAACAAAATTTCCAGTTGTCAAGCAGTTTTGGGTATTTTTTGCTAAAAACCTTGACAAAGGTTCAAATCTGGAGCTTGAATTTTTTTTCGCCGGCAATCAACATTGTACGATTCGAAGTCTCAACCTTGCGCAAAAAACCTTGACAAAGTTAGAAATCCAGAACTAAGATTCCCTTTGCCGTCCATCAACCTTGTCAAGGTTCGTCGACCAAATATCAATACAAAAACATCGGCTTGCCAAGCATATTGATGACTTTCGGGAGGTACTTTTCTTCATCGTAAAGCTGGAGAACGTCGACTCTCTTCAGTCCTTTTGTCAATGTGTCGATCGGAACCGTTGTATATTTTCCTTCGCGAAGTGCAACCATGTGCCCGGTTTTCTTTTTCAATACGAGATCGGTTGCAAGGTTTGCGTAACTGATCGCCACCATTCTGTCCAACGCATCCGGTTCTCCGCTGCGCATCAGGTATGCGACCTGTTGATAAATAATATGTGAGCCGGTGATTTTCTGAATCGCTTCGCCGGTGATCTGTCCGATCCCGCCGAGCTTCTTGTGCCCGAAGGCGTCCTGCTCTCCGTACTCGACGATCTTTCCTGCAATCATTTGCGCTCCTTCGGAAATCGTCATGATTGCATAGTTGCTCGGATTGTTTTTTTTGTCATCCATTAAGTACTTCGCGAGTTTCTCCGGATCAAAATGGACTTCAGAAATAATCGCTCGGTCAACGCCCGCAAGATATGCGGAGATCAACGAGGTCTCTCCCGAGTTCCTCCCGAAGAGTTCAATCACCGCGATACGTTCGTGCGAGCCGGCGGAGGTTCGGAGGTTCGTGATAAACTCCACGCTGCGTGTTACGGCAGTCGAAAAACCGATACAGTAATCTGTGCCGAAGACGTCGTTGTCCATTGTCTTGGGGATTGCGACAACGGGAAATCCTTCTTGGTGCAAGCGCACGGCGTAACTTTGCGTGTCGTCTCCGCCAATCGTAATGAGAACGTCGATTTTGAGTTGTTCCAGGTTTCGAAGGATGTGCGGTGTAAAATCAGAGATGGGGTCGCCGTCTTTCGGCGGGCGTTTCGGATCCTGCAAAAACTTCGGTATATCCGACCATCTCACTTTTCCCGGGTTTGTTCTTGATGTATGGATAAACGTCCCGCCGGAGCGATCGATGGTCCGTGTGTTCTGCTTCGTCAGGGGCATTACCCAATGGTGTTGGCTTTCTTTGTCGTCAGCGTTGTAATTGAGGAGGCCTGCCCATCCCCGGCGAAACCCGTAAACCTCCGCGCCGGCATCCGCCGCAAGATAGACAACCGACTTGATGCACGGATTCAGACCCGGCACATCTCCGCCTCCCGTTAATATTCCGATTCGCATAATGATCTCCTGTAGATTTACTTAGATGAGAGAGTTGACATCCCACTGTTTCATCGCTTCGAACATCGCGTAGTCAGTGAGATCGTAGTGTATAGGTGTGATTGAAATTTTGTTGTTGAGAACTGCCCGCTGGTCGATGTCGTCGTCGTGGTCGAGTTCGAGAAGATCCCCCTTAAGCCAAAAGTATTCCCTGTCGTTCGGGTCGCGCCTCGATTCAAATTCGTCGTTCCAGACCGATTTGCCTTGCTTCGTGACCACCGCCCCTTTGATCTCGGATTCCGTAACAGCCGGAACATTGACGTTGAGAAGTGTCCCTTTCGGCAGTCCTTTGTCGATAATCTTGAGCGCCAGTTTTCGGGCAAACGCTGCGGCAAATGTAAAATCCGCTTCGGCGTATGTTGTCAATGAAATTGCAAATGATGGGATACCGAGAATAGTTCCCTCCGTAGCCGCCGAGACTGTGCCGGAGTAGATGACGCTGATCGCAGTGTTCGAGCCGTGGTTGATGCCGGAAATGAGCAGGTCAGGCGGATGAGGTAACAATGAACGCACAGCCAGTTTCACGGCATCCGCCGGCGTACCGCTTACTGCGTAGCCGAAAAATGACCCGTTCTTTTCAACCTTCTGAACTCTGAGAGGCGAATTCATTGTGATTGCATGGCCCACCGCGCTCTGCTGCTTATCAGGGGCCACGACAACGACGTCGCCGATCTTTTTGATCTCGTGAACAAGTGCACCGATCCCCGGGGCATTTATTCCGTCGTCGTTAGAAATTAGAATAGAGAGCTTCTTCATCTGTCGAGAGTTGCCACCTGCTTTTTTGCCCATTGAATATAGTTAAAGATGGTTTTTCTATCAAGCTGCGAGTGCATTCCACCCACTGTGGTCAAATCCTTCAAAAAAGTTAGTCGCTCCATTACCTTGACTTACCATCCGCGTTTGACTATATTATTCATCACAATACATCGCGGGGTGGAGCAATTGGTAGCTCGTCGGGCTCATAACC
>CAYYHS010000549.1:0-2482 GCA_964471785.1 uncultured Chitinophagaceae bacterium | reverse complement strand
AAAGTGCTTATCGGAGAAATCCAGCGAAGGGCGGATCTGGCCTTTCTGTTCGTGCATCTATTACCTCACGTGCGGGCGCTCGCACATCATATCCATTCGCGACCGGCAAGGGTGCGGTCGATCACCCAGAACTCCCGCTGCACCGACAATGCACACTCTCATCGGGCTGGCCTTTCCCACGGTTCTATCTCTCCTTTCACCTCCCGAAACACCGGATTGCGATCCGGCTTAACAACGCCTCGTAATGATCGAAACTTCTTTGGGTCTCTCGCCCGCAGTTTCCACTTCAGATGTTTGAGTTCATACCGCAACTGCCCGATGGTCACATCGATTCGAGATCGCACAAATTTCCGGCCGATCTTCTTTCTATCGAAGTTGTAGCCACGGAATTGAGCCTCGTCAAAGACAGCTTTGAGATATGTGTCAATGGTCTTGAGGACTTCCCGCCGGCCTGAAAATCGCAGCAGTTGTGGATGATGCCGGTACCCCTTCGTGAGTCCGCGTAAGACTTTTCGCGCAAGAAGGCCTTCACGCCAGAAGGCCACAAGCCCCTTTGAGTCCAGATATTTCGGATGAAGCGACCAGAGCCTCATAGTGAAACGACCTTAATGCACTGTCCAGTTTTGGTTTGAGACCGGCGGCGCCGTCGGCATTGCAACCGATATGAATCCATAGCCCGCCGATTTATGGCATCCGTTGCAGGCATCAATCGTCGCATGATAGGCGGCTGAGAAAAGCTGATGGTCCTTTGACGAGACCGCATTGTGCATCGACAACACCTGAGTATCCTGAACACTTTGCAGTACGCCTGCCGTATTTACATTGTTCTTGATCGCATGGAGCGTTTTTGCACCATCGATAGCCCCATTCAGCTCGTTCACTTCATAATTCGCAAGTTCCCAGTTCGCTGCACTAAATGCATACCAGAGTTTAGCAATGTGCAATTGGATGGTTGTCATATATTTGTCGAGCCCGGGTGACTGCTGTTTGACTGAATCCAGCTGACGCCCCATGATTCTTACCGAGTCCTGGAGCGATTCAATGGCCGTCTTCAGATCCCGATCCTGCGCAGATGAGATCTGGAACAAGAGCAACGGGGCGAAAAAGGTCAATGCCATGACATGTGCTTTAAAAACGGTTCTTCCTGTCATTCAATCCTCCTACGAGATTATACCAACGAGTGATAGTATCCATCCAGCTACGGCAGCGCCTGCAATAACCCATCCCGCATGAACATTCAACCGTACTACAACTGCCCCTGCGGCGAGGAAAATGATCCATGAGCCGATCCCTTGCAGTGTCGCAACGCCAAGGGTTATACAAACGGATAGCATCAAACCCAGCGATGCAGCGTTAACGCCGTCCAGAAAACCGGCGCTCGAGGGAGACTTCCTCAATCGCGGAACAAAACGGCTGGTAAGCAACACGAAAATGAACGATGGGAGAAAAATGCCAACCGTTGCAATGGCTGCCCCGGGGACACCTAAAATGAGATAACCAATAAATGTCGCGGTTGAAAGTACCGGACCCGGCGTGAATTGTCCGACGGCAATCGCGTCCAGGAGCTGCGCCTGCGTGAGCCAGTGGCGCGCATCGACAAGGCCTCCCTGAAGAAATGCTACGAGCACGTATCCGCTGCCGTAGAGAATAGATCCGATCTTCAGAAAAAATAAGCCCAGCGATGTAACGGTTGGGGCGGGCGAAAGATTTTTAGCGCCAGCAACCACCGCTGTACCGATTGTAGCCGGGAGAAGAACGATAATGAACATCGAAAGTGACCGGCCCGTGAATCGACTCCTGTTTGCCCACAGGAGTCCAATGGTACCGGAGGCGATGAGAAGAAATACTTCATCAACGTGAAGGAGATTCAATACGCAAACTGCCACACCGATAAGAAGAACAAATCGAATTTTGATGAGCGGTCTGGCGAGCCTGAATATTGCAGCGAGAATGACGGCGATGACGCCGGCTCTAATCCCCCAAATAAACTGCCCGACTTGAGGGATTGCCCCGAATTGTACATAGAACCGGGCGAACAACAACGTAATGAGAACAGCCGGTGAAATGAAACAAACTCCGGCAACCAGCAGGCCCATCCATCCAGCGCGAAGATACCCGATGTGGATCGCCATCTCGGAAGAATTCGGACCTGGAATCAAGTTTGTCGCGCCGAGCAGATCGAGGAAGTACTCATGGGTAAGCCAGCCTCTCCGCTTTACGACCTCCTCTTCCATCAACGCGATGTGTGCCGCCGGACCGCCGAACGAAAGTGTGCCGAGTCTTAAGAAAAGTGCCGCAAGTTCTCGAAGCGCTTTCAACCGCATGGCATTGTGCGGGTTTGTTTTAGATAGTGAGTTGATATCCAAGATAACCAGTAGCAGTTCCAGCTCGCAGCAAGTTGTGTCCAATCGAGAAGAGGAGATGGTTATGCTCATCCACATTGATAAATCCGCCGATGCCGCACCCGGCGTCTGACAACATA
>CAYYHS010000548.1:0-2482 GCA_964471785.1 uncultured Chitinophagaceae bacterium | reverse complement strand
AAGTGTTCAAGCGGGGGCCTTCACTACACCAGATTTTGTCAAAGCGATCCAGCAAGATACGTCGCTCTACCGTGTGCTCGACACCGAAACTTTGCGACAGCCGTCAAACGGGCTTGCATACTTCAAGCTCCAAAGTATCGGAGGATACCATGGGGCAAAGATCAGGATATACCAGGATATTGTCGATGTCGCCACGATCGGAAATCCGACCGTGTGGGAATTGATGAACATGAAATACATCATTGCCGATCCGAAGGAAGATATTCCAGGATTGCCCGTCGTGTACCGCGGAGAGAAAAAGACGGTACTGGCATTTCCGCTGGGGAGCCAGCGGGCATGGTTTGTCGATTCGATCGCAGTGGATTCGGGACTCGGCATTCTTAACCGGATGCGGGACAATTCTTTCGATCCGCATCACATTGCCTACTTCCTGCTGAATCCCGGAATCACCATAGACCGTCCCGACACAACGGCTAAAGTATCCGTGAGGAATTTCGGAATCCACAATATTTCGTTCGATGTTGCGGCGTCGGGCAACAACTTGCTCTACGTCAGTGAAATTTATTACCCGAAAGGGTGGAGCGCGCTGATCGACGGAACACCGACTGAAATCTACAGAACCGATTATGCGTTCCGTTCGATCGTGGTTCCCAAGGGGAAACATCTCGTCGAGTTTGTTTTTCATCCGTCAACGTACTATCTCGGACGAACGATTTCTCTTCTCACAAACATTCTGGCATGGTGTGCGGTAATGATGGTGGGGTTCATCTGGTGGAGAAACCGAAAGCCGGCGAATTAAGGAAGGAATCACTTGGACAAATTCATCATCCGAGGGGGAAAGAAGCTCAACGGCACCGTTCAAGTGAGCGGCGCAAAGAACGCCTCGCTTGCGCTGATGCCGGCAACGCTTCTGGCAAGCGGAAAGTACGAACTGTTCAACACGCCCGATCTGCGCGACGTTGCCTCAATGTCCCGCCTGCTGCAAACAATGGGAGTGACGCTCGAAAGAAAGGGGCACACGCTTTCCGTCAACACATTCCGAGTGAATAAATTCGAGGCGCCGTACGAACATGTCAAGAAAATGCGCGCTTCCATTTATGTGCTTGGGCCCCTCGTTGCCCGGTACGGCCGTGCAAAGGTTTCTCTTCCCGGCGGATGTGCCTGGGGTCCGCGCCCGGTCGATCTCCATCTAGAAGGTTTGAAGAAACTCGGCGCAACGATCGAGCTGGAGAAGGGATATATCATTGCGAAAGCAAAGCGGTTGAAGGGTGCGAGGATCTCATTTAAGGTTTCGAGTGTCGGCGCAACCGGCAATATTCTGATGGCCGCGGTCCTTGCAAAAGGGAGCACCAGAATAGAAAACGCTGCGATGGAACCCGAGATCACAAACCTTGCCGAACTTCTCGTCTCGATGGGGGCGCAGATCAGCGGCATCGGAACGAACACCCTGGAGATCCAGGGAAGCGACGCGTTGCATCCGGCGAATGCAGAAACAATTCCCGACCGCATCGAAGCCGGCACGATGTTAGTGGCCTCCGCAATTTGCGGAGGGAAAGTTAAACTTGAAGGATGTAATCCGACACAGGTGGCTTCTATCACCGCTCGCCTCGAAGATGCAGGCGCTACGTTCGATATTCGATCATCCTCCATAGAAATCCACGCGCCGAAAGAACTTACCCCGGTGGATGTCACCACGGCCATTTACCCAGGCTTCCCCACAGACATGCAGGCACAATGGATTTCCCTGATGTCTGTCGCGAAAGGATCCTCGACAGTCACCGATACAATCTACTTCGATCGGTTTAAGCATGTGCCTGAATTGGTGCGGCTCGGAGCCGATATCGAACTGAACGAAAATACCGCGAGCATCAGAGGAGTGAAAAAGTTGGCGGGAGCAAAAGTGATGTCGACCGACCTTCGGGCGTCGGCTGCGTTGATTCTGGCGGGGTTACGGGCTGAAGGAGAAACGGAAGTCCTTCGCGTCTATCACCTCGACAGGGGGTACGAAGCAATCGAGAAAAAATTGCAGGCTCTGGGTGCGGATATCCGAAGAGAGAAGGGGGAGGAATTTTAATGGCCTGCAATTTCGAAGACCGGCAAGGACCGCGGAATCCCTTCCAAGCATGTTACTTTCTTTCCGAGAAAGAAGAAGGTGCTGGTACGGCTTCAACCCACGACACTTTCCCCCTTTTTCGGAATAGACAAGTAGAACGTGCTCCCCTTCCCTTCTTCACTCTCAAACCCCAGCTCGCATCGGTTCAGTTCGGCAAGCTTTCTGGCGATGTACAACCCCAACCCTGCACCCTGCTGCTCTTGTGATTCACGGTTCACTTGGTAAAACTTCTGAAACAAATCCTTCTGCTTTTCGCGGGGGATACCGTTCCCGTTGTCTTCAATAGAGAGAATATACCGCGCTTCTTCATACCTGGAGGTCACACGGACAATTCCTGCCATGTTCACAAAGTTACAGGCATTATCAAGA
>CAYYHS010000547.1:0-2486 GCA_964471785.1 uncultured Chitinophagaceae bacterium | reverse complement strand
GCTGGTTTGATCATGACTACCTCGGCATTGACCAGGGGCCCATCGTTCTGATGATCGAAAACTTTCGAACTGGCTTCGTATGGGAAGTGATGAAGAAGAATCCCTATATTGTGACCGGCTTGAAAAGAGCAGGGTTTACGGGCGGATGGCTGGAGACAAAGAAATAGCTTTTTCCTCCCTTTTCCTGATTGACGAACCGAATGCGTAGTGCGCCTCTCGCTGCGGTTTCTTCATCCCTGATGTCGATCAATTTTTTTCAATGATTGAAACGACTGAGAGTCGCTTTGTTAGGCAAATTGTCGAATTAGGCCAAAACTGATCATGGGAAAAAACTCTTCTGCGAGCGCAGGAAGCCTGCCGATCTTCGCGGTTCTCCTTTTCCTGACGCTCATGGCAGCGAGAGGGTCGCTTCAGGCCCAGTCGTCCGGCATCACCACCTACTGCAATCCGATTGACATCAACTACCAGTACAATTTTGAACAAATCAACGAGAACATTTCCTATCGCTCAGGCGCCGACCCGGTGATCGTGAACCACAACGGCGAATACTATCTTTTCGTCACAAACTCGGGGGGGTGGTGGCATTCAAAGGATCTGCTCCATTGGGATTATGTCGTGCCGGACAAATGGCCGATGGAAGATATCTGCGCGCCGGCGGCGCTTTCGGTTCGCGATACGCTTTATCTGTTCCAATCCACTTTCACTCCGCGGCCGATACTGTTCACCACTAAACCTGAAACGGGGCATCTTCAGTTTTTCAATCGGCTTATGCCTGAGCTTCCCGATAGCGTCAAGGGTCCCTGGGACCCGGATATTTTTTGGGACGGAGATAAGGATCGATGGTACCTCTACTGGGGCTCTTCAAATCTTTATCCTATTTACGGTATCGAGCTCGACCATCATAACCGTCTGGTATATAGTGGAAAGCCAAAGGAGCTAATCTATCTGCACCCCGACAGACACGGATGGGAAAGATTCGGTCCTGATCACGCCGGGACGATCAACCCCTACGTGGAAGGGGCGTGGATGACCAAACACGACGGAAAGTACTATCTCCAGTATGCGGCTCCCGGCACGGAGTACAACGTATATGCAAACGGTACCTATGTTGGAGATGACCCTCTCGGCCCCTTCACCTACGCACCCTATAATCCCGTTTCGTACAAACCAGGCGGCTTTATGGCGGGGGCGGGACACGGGAACACTTTTCAAGACAACTACGGCAATTACTGGAACACAGGAACGCCCTGGATTGGATTCAACTGGACATTCGAACGCCGCATCTCAATGTTTCCAGCCGGGTTCGACCCCGACGGGCAGATGTACGCCAATACGCGTTTCGGAGATTTTCCGCAGAGATTGCCGACGGCCCGCTGGTCGAAAAGCGATGACCTGTTTGCAGGCTGGATGCTGCTCTCGTACAAAAAACCAGTCATCGCCTCGTCCACTCGCGATACATATTTCGCACGATACGTCACCGACGAGAATCCACGTACGTTCTGGGTGGCCGCGACAAACTCGCCCGCTGAATGGCTCACGATCGATCTTGGGCGAATCGACGACGTCAATGCTGTGCAGGTGAATTTTGCCGATTACAGATCGAACATTTTCTCAAGCGATTCGACGGTCTACACACGATTCGAAATATCTTCCTCCGTTGATGGAAAAGAGTGGAGAACAATCGCGGATCTGACGAAAGAAAAGCGAGATCGTCCTAACGCCTATATTGAGTTGCCGTCTACGGTGAAAGCACGCTACATCCGATACAACCATTGCTACGCTGCATCCCCGAATCTGGCAATTAGCGATATTCGTGTCTTCGGAAATGGTGACAACCGGCTTCCCGATCCGCCTGCAGGCTTCTCCGTTCGTCGGGAGACAGACAGGCGAAATGCGATTGTCCAATGGAAGGGAGTTTCGGGGGCCGTTGGCTATAACGTTCGTTGGGGAATACGGAGAGACAGGCTGTATGAAACATACCAGGTGTTTGCAGATGCTGCAACGAGCTTAGAAATCCGAGCGCTCACGACTGATCAAGGATATTACTTTGCCGTTGAGACATTTAATGAAAGGGGAGTCTCGGCTCTCAGTGAGGTTGTAGCCTGTCCATAGGCACGCCCCGGGAGGTTGTCACGGAACAGAATCATACACGCGTTGAGGCGCATCTTTTTTCAAACGTGATGCGTCTGCTTTGGTTAACCAGATTTAATCAATTGGAATAGGAGATAACCGGATGAGTTTTGTTGCAGCAAAAGGGTATTTTTTGAAAGATGAGAAGCCCTACTTTGTAATTTCCGGCGAGATTCATTACTTCAGGCTCGATCCGCGGCTGTGGGAGAAACACCTCGTTCTGCTGAAACAAGCGGGAGCGAACACAACCTCGACATATATCCCGTGGGACTGGCACGAATACCAGGAAGGAAGATTTGATTTTTCGGGAGACACGCACCCAGCCAGAAATATTTTGAAATATTTCGAGCTGTGCA
>CAYYHS010000546.1:0-2486 GCA_964471785.1 uncultured Chitinophagaceae bacterium | reverse complement strand
CAATGACAATGCTGTGTACCGGGAATTGGCAGGTGGCCTGACGGTGGCAAACCTTCTACATGGCTCGGCGAATCCGATTGGAGGTCAAAATCAGGTTGTAAAACTGAGATGGGGCATGCTTCCCGATGAGATGAAATTCGGCGGAGCCCCGGAGGGGATAAAATTTGCGCTCGGCGAGAACGTAAAACAATCCAACTGGGGTGACAAGTATACGACTCGCTATCCGCAAACGAGGATGGGTGTTGAGCAAATCATCCGGGACGAATTTCGTGCTGCACAGGACTACGAGAAGAAGATGAATGAGGCGAAGAAGAATCCGAACCTCATACCCCCCCATAGGGATCTGGAACTCGATGCTATCGTAGAAATTCTTCACGGCACGCGGTGGGTACATTCGCACTCATACCGGCAAGATGAGATACTGATGCTCATGCGCGTTGCCGACGATTTCGGCTTCAAAGTCAAGACGTTTCAGCACGGGCTCGAGGGATATAAAGTTGCGGAGCTGATTGCGAAACATGGCGCTGGAGTATCGACCTTCAGTGATTGGTGGGCTTACAAATACGAGGTGATCGATGCGATTCCATACAACGGAGCGCTGATGCATGATGTCGGTGTAGTGGTTTCGTACAACTCGGACAGCGACGAGCTTGCGAGGCGTCTTAACACCGAGGCTGCCAAGGCGGTCAAATATGGCGGCGTAACCGAAGAGGAAGCGCTCAAGTTTGTTACGATTAATCCGGCCAAGCAGCTTGGCATTGATTCGCATGTCGGCTCGATCGAGGTTGGGAAGGATGCAGATTTCGTCATCTGGAGCGCCTCGCCTCTGTCGACCTATTCGGTGTGCGAACAGACCTGGATCGACGGCAGGAAATATTTCGACCGAGACGAAGACCGGGCTATGAACGAAGAAATCCAGAAAGAGCGATCAATCCTCATCCAAAAGATTCTTAAGGCTAAAGCTTCTCCTGGAGGTGGAGTGCCATCGATGCCTCCAAAGAAATCTTCGTACTCTTGCCATGTGGAAGAAGGGGGTGCGGAATGAGTAAGAGAAATGAATTAAGAAATAAGAATTCAGAATTAAGAAGAAAAGAATCCACAGTGTTCCATGCCAAGAGATTATCGGTCATTGTTTACTGTGTACTGTTCATAGCTCACTGTTCACTGTTCGCCTCCGATCCAGTTCCGGCAAAGAAACAGGACCATCCGATCGCATTGGTCGGGGGAACGATTCATCCTGTCACTGCGCCGGAAATTCACAACGGAACAATTCTTTTCGAAAACGGGAAGATTACAGGGATGGGCACCGATGTTGCTCTTCCCTCCGGAACGGAAAAAATTGATGTCTCCGGAAAACATCTCTACCCGGGGCTCATCAACGCAAACTCGACGCTGGGGTTGACAGAGATCGAGGCTGTGAGAGCCACGAGCGATTATGCAGAGACTGGGGAAATTAACCCGAATGTGAGAAGCGAGATCGCTGTCAATCCGGAAAGTGAACTCATCCCGACAACACGGGCAAATGGGGTTGTTATCGCGAATGTCATGCCCCAAGGAGGTCTTATCTCGGGACGATCCGCTGCAATCGTTTTGGACGGTTGGACCCAGGAAGATCTCGTTCTCAAAGCGCCCATCGGATTGGTTGTGAACTGGCCCAGAATGACGATCCTCCATGATCCCTGGATCACACAATCGGAAGGTGATCAGAAGAAAGAACGGTACAGGCATCTGAAGGAATTACGCGATGCGTTCAGCGATGCCCGGGCATACATGGTGGCGAAGAGGGCCGAAGAATCGAACGGTGTTCCGTACCATCCAACCGACCTGCGGTGGGAGGCTCTGATCCCTGTCATCGAAAGAAAAATTCCAGTTCTTGTCAGCGCAAACGAAGTGCAGCAAATCGAGGCGGCCGTGCAGTGGGCAAAGGACGAAAACGTCCGGCTCGTTATTGTGAGCGGACGGGATTCGTGGCGCGTCGCGGAGTTATTAAAGACCAACAATGTTCCTGTGATTGTCGGCCCCGTGCTCGATGTTCCTTCGCGGAGCTGGGAGGCATACGACAATGCATTCACCGTTCCGGCAAAACTTTGTGCGGCGGGAGTGGAGTTTGCCATCTCCGGTGAGGGAGAGGCGTTCGGTGAACGAAATACCCCTTACCAAGCTGCAATGGCTGCGGCGTACGGCCTGCCGAAGAATGAAGCGTTGAAGGCAATTACTATCTACAGCGCAAAGATCCTCGGCATCGACCAACAGGCCGGGTCTCTCGAGACGGGCAAAGACGCCACGATCATCGTCACCACCGGCGACCCGTTGGAGATTGAGACAAACGTTCAAATGGAATTCATCCAGGGAAAGAAGATCGATCTGCGGAGCCGCCATACGATACTCTATGAGAAGTATAAGGAGAAATTCAAGCAGCTTGGTATTTTGAAGTAGAATATAACAACGAACGAAGATGATAAATGGATATTGAAAGTGAGTTTTTG
>CAYYHS010000545.1:0-2492 GCA_964471785.1 uncultured Chitinophagaceae bacterium | reverse complement strand
ACGGCTTTCAAGTGATGCATCTCGAAATTAACTCCGCCCCCGCTCCGGACAAACACCGGGCTCGTTACGAGTTTTTGGATCAATTGTATTCTTCTCACTGACGTTTCTCCCGGCGTGAATTATTGGACGCTAGTTTTGTCTTCGCACTTCCATGCCATTCACAGTGATCTTTCTCCAGGATTGTAGGAGTTAAAATCATTGAGCCAATTCTCTCGCAGAATTCTTCTAAGATCGGTAAGCATATCAAAATTCTTTCGTACTGTCGTCTTGGGCGGAGCGAAGGATCTGGCTTCAGCGATGGCTTTACCTCTCAATCTTTGATTCCCTCCGCACGTCCTCGATTCTCGATTTGACTTCAACCCAAATTAGGAAACTACAGCCCAATTTGGATTGGGGCATTTTGAATTGCAAGGCACCTCATTTCCTCCATTTCCCGGAACAGTTTTTCACCTCGTTCCGAAGCTCTGCTTCGGAACTGGAATAATCGAAAAATTGTCATTCCCAAACAGAGTTTGGGAACGAGATAAATAGCCGAGGATGACGGCATCGCTCCTCAAACTTCCTCCTGCCATAACGATCGCTCCGTTTCTTGGTGCGATTTTTATTTGTATATTTCTCATCGAGATTCGCCCTATAGACTCCCACACAAAGATTAGATTCAGATTACGATGGTTGACAAAGACTTATCGCAGCTTGAATTCAAGCCAACTCACCCGTTCGTAAATTTCCTGCATATTTACCACGGGCAATATCTGAAGATTGCCGCGGCAATAGTTTTTTTCTCGATAAAACATTCTCCCGTTTGGCTGCTCCCCGTTGTTATTGCGCGGATTATTAATATTATCAGCGATTCTTCCAGGTACTCCGTTCACGATTTATGGATGGTCGGCGGGATTTTTTTTCTGATCATCATTCAAAATATTCCTATGCACACCCTGTACGTCCGCGTGTTCAGCGGCGCCGTCAACACGATGCAGCTGAATTTGAGGTCGTCCATTGTCACCCGACTTCAGGAGTTGTCCATTTCGTTCCACGACAATTATCAATCGGGCAAGCTCCAGACCAAAGTCCTTCGCGATGTCGAAACGCTTGAGATCCTGTCGCGCAACCTGATGAATTCCGTCCTGCCGGCAGTATTGACCATTCTCTTTGCATTCTCGTTTACGGTGTTCAAGCAGCCGATCGTCGCCATCTTCTATCTCATATCGGTTCCCGTTTCGTCCAGCCTTGTGTTTGTTTTCTCCAAGAAGATGACAGCGAGGAACAAGGAATACAGGAGCGAAATAGAATCGCTCTCGGCAAATGTGATCGAAATGATCCAGATGATTCCTATCACCAGAGCGCACGGTGTCGAGGATGTCGAAGTTTCGAAGATGAACTTGCGACTGGAAAAAGTAAAGTCGAAAGGCATACGCCTGGAGATGATCGGAGCAATATTCGGGGCCAGCTCGTGGACTTCATTCCAGGCCGTTATGCTCGTCTGCCTGATGTTTACCGCCATCCTCGCCTACAGAAAAACAATCAGCATCGGCGATGTCGTCTTGTTCCAAAGTTTCTTTGCCATGATCGTCGGTGCTGTGAACATGATCCTCAATTCATATCCCGATCTTGCCCGCGGGTTTGAGTCCATCCGGTCGATCAGCGATATTCTGGAGTCGCCGGACATAGAACATAATGCGGGAAAAAATGCCGTGCCGTCGGTTGCAGGACATTACGTTTTTGAGAATGTCAGTTACGGGTATGATAAAGCGCAGCAGCCGGCAGTCAAAAATATTACCCTCAACGTCCTGGCCGGCGAGTCGGTAGCCTTTGTGGGAGAGTCGGGATCGGGGAAGTCTACGCTGATGAGCCTTGTGATCGGCTTTAGACGACCGACAACCGGCCGGATATTGCTTGACGGCAAAGATATGCAGGGGTTGGATTTGCGCCAGTATCGGAGATTCCTGGCGGTGGTACCGCAGACGACGCTCCTCTTCAGCGGATCGATACGGGAGAATATTGTGTACGGCATCGAGAAAATGACAGACCAGCGGCTCTGGGAAGTCCTTGAGATGGCGAATGCTGCCGAGTTCGTTTCAAAAATGCCTCACGGCCTCGATTCAAAACTCGGGGAATTAGGCACGCGGCTTTCGGGGGGACAGCGCCAGCGAATTTCGATTGCCAGAGCACTTGCGAGAAACCCGAGGGTTATCATTCTTGATGAAGCAACATCTTCGCTCGATGTCGTTTCGGAATCCCTGATCCAAGAAGCGATCCAACGGCTCATCAAAGGCCGGACGACATTTATTGTCGCACATCGCTTATCGACGATCCGGAATGCGGGCAGGATTGTGGTGATGAGAGAAGGGGCGTGCGTCGAATCCGGCACTCACGAGGAGTTAATGAATGCCAAGGGGGAATTCTATAGGTACAAATTACTGCAAGAATAGATACACGGATTCTTTTCTGCTGCCAACTTCGTTCCGATCACCTCTCAGGCAATCCAACTCTTT
>CAYYHS010000544.1:0-2498 GCA_964471785.1 uncultured Chitinophagaceae bacterium | reverse complement strand
CAACAACGGCGAGATGCAAGTCTATAGGCCGCAAGTACAAAAAGGAGAAGGCAATGGAGCAAAACCTGCCCCAACGAAAGTGGCAAAGTTAGCAGACATGAAATCAACATCCGGCAGGGCAACACCAAATCGGCAGGAGGAGCCTCAAACTGTTACTCCACAGCGCAATCCCCAGCCTTTGCAGCCGCGGTCCATCAATCCAACCGACAAAAAGGAACCTGCGAAGCAAGTTCCTGAGGTCAGCCCAACGCAGAGAGTTCAGCCGCAGCGGCCGCAGAATGCCAATCATTCCAGCGCCAAGGCAACTCCCCGGCAGCAACCGACGAGTGTTAAACCGCCGATCAAAACTCAGCCGACGCCGCTCAGGATTAGTCCGCCCAACAATGCCGGAAGGGCGAAGCAGCCGCAGAATATCGCGCCGCCCAACAGAAATCCCAGAGTCCAACCTTCTACGCAGCCCAAGACAAAACGGGACGAAAAAGGGGCAGTGAACATCGAAAAGAAAGCATCGACATTGTTGACAAAAGCGATTCTAACGATCTATAACAATAAACTTTTTATCCAATCAGAAAGGTAAATCATGAAACACAATATTTTAATCATAGCTCTCTTTGGAGTGATGGCAGGAATTCTCATATCGGGGTGCGAGAGAACTTCGGAACAACAAGCCGCAGCCAACAAGTCGAACGTCGCCGCTGCCAAACAAGATGTGAAAGATGCAAAAGCCGATTTCAATGCGGATTGGGAGAAATTCAAAGCAGAGTCTGAAGATCAAATCAAGGCCAACGATGAGAGGATTGCTGCATTCAAAGAAAAGATAAAGAAAGCCGGTACCAAGACCGAAGCCAAATATAAAAAGGGAATTGCAGAGTTAGAACAGCAAAATCGAGCTCTGAAGCAAAAGTTAGAAGACTATAAAGATGATGGAGCAACAAAATGGGAGGTATTCAAGGCAGACTTCAATCATGACATGGATTCAATCGGGAAGACCATGACGGATTTATTCAAGGATAATGGTTAGAAACGATGACGAAGATCTCTGATTCTTTTGCCCGGCGTGCGGGCAGGAGGCATCCAGAGAGGTGACCAGCGACTCAGGGTCACGTAGCGCCGAGATCCCGAGCATATCAGAAAAATGCCGGTTGGATCAGTCATCGAACGATTATGGAGGTACACAATGAAGTTCATATACATATCGGCGGTTTCGTTTCTATTCTCACTCTCATTGTTAGCGCAGGATACCGGCGGCAACATTTCGTCTGATCTGATCTCGGGAACCTTCCGGTATCCTGTCAAGCGGGAGCTTAGCCATTTTTCAGATGCTCCCATTGCTACCGCATTTCGTTTATCAAACGATACCGCGCAGTACAATGCTTCTGGTGATTTACGGTCGGACGACCCGGACTTCAACACGAAGTCTCCTGTGTGGCTGTGTGCCTCAAGAGTACTATTGAATAACGTTTTGACAGTGGGGTTTGACAGATATGTCCTCGACGCGGATTACGCGCGGATTGGACCGAATACCTGGGAACATAATATCAAAACAGGCTGGGAATGGGATAGTGACAGGTTCGGCATGAATTTTTTCGCACATCCGTATTCCGGGTCGGCCTACTTTAACGCGGCTCGTTCCAACGGATATACCTTCTACGAGTCGATGCCCTTCGCATTCGGGGGAAGTCTCATGTACGAATATTTTGGCGAAAACACTTTGCCGTCGTACAACGATTTGATCAATACGACGACGACAGGAATACTCATCGGAGAGATTTCCTACAGGCTTAGCTCGGATTTTCTTGACGATCGAACTACCGGCTCGGAGAGGTTTTTTCGGGAATTGTTCGCCGGGATAATAAATCCACAGAGAGCCTTTAGCCGCCTTCTTCGAGGAAGATTCGAGAGAGTGACGTCAAACGAAATCTATCAGAAAGAACCGCTCGATATGACGTTTGGAGTGGGAGGACATTTAGTAAACAACGGCAGGAATCCTGGGACAGGAACCTTTGACGAAATGCTGACTCTTCAACTCACCTACGGGAATCCGTACGAACATACATCGCGAAAAGCCTTTGATTATTTCACACTCCGTGCAGATCTGACCAATGGCCTGGGAAGGAAGATCATCGACAATATTGTGGCGAGCGCATTTTTATTCGGCGGAAATGTCCACTCAAGTTCCACCGAAATGCTCATCGGTGGATTTCAGCATTATGACTTCTGGGATAACAATACATTCGAGCTCGCCACAATAGGTTTCGGTCCTGGCATGGTTTCCAAGTTCGCACTCAGCCAAACCTCCGCCTTCCACTTTGTGTTCCATCTCGGTGTTGTGCCTCTTGGCGCCAACAGCACACGGCTGGGACCGGACTCTGCACAGGTTAGAGACTACAATTATGGAGGCGGTGCGGAGTCGAAAGTCGAGGCAGGTTTTGATCTTGGCGGATGGGTCAACCTTGCGATCAGAAGCAATTTCTATTGGATTCATACTTATGTAGGCA
>CAYYHS010000543.1:0-2500 GCA_964471785.1 uncultured Chitinophagaceae bacterium | reverse complement strand
GGAGTGAGAACTCGTAATAGGAATAAACATACCCTACGCACACCCTGCATCCTCCAGAATTGTCCTTCACTGCAACATAGATTCGTTGAGGTGCGCCGACTCCTTCCTCAAGCGCCAAACCATCAAATGAGTCAGTGTGAACATCGGTCACAAGCGCCATTTGTTTGAATTTTTCATCGATAGTGTCGCCGGAGCCTTCCGGTATAACGGTCCATGCAATTGTCCTCGCAAATCCGATCAGATCCTCATAATCCTGATGCGAGATCTTTGCGTTCAGCAGTTCTTTGCGTACAATCTCACGAAGCCAGACTGCCTTGCTAAAAAGCCGTCCGAATTTTTGAAGATACTCCGCCGAGAGCAGCTGATTGTCAGCGAAAACTTTTGCAGTGTTTTGAATCAAATCGACGTAGAGGTTGAAGAACTCCAGATCGGCTTCCACATAGCTCTTGGGCTGCGGGGGCGGAGGTGGAGGTTCTTCGCCGCCGCCGCCACTCTCTGCCATCGATTGTTTGGACATGAGAATCGTGTCATGCTTTAATTCGGTCCATGAAGAAACGGCAGTGAGGAGGCATTTCTCCCCCCAATTCGATGTACGCATGAAGTACGGATAATGATTGTCCTTTGTCTTGAGAATTTGCTTCAGCGCAGCAAGCCATCTCCAATAGACGCTCTGTCTCCACGTGGCGTCGGGATAGCTGGTGTACTCGGCTTTCAACGATCCAAGCGCTATGCTGTAGTTCGGAATGCCTGCCTGGTCGACAAGCAGGCTGTCCGCAGTTTTTGACCCGAACACACTCATGACATCGATGGCTTTGGGGATATTCCGAGGTATGGAATCCGAGCCGACTCGTGGCGAAGTCAGTCTTGTGAAAATCTCCGCGTCGGGCGTGAACGGCTGCCCGAGGAAACGATACGATGAGATCTGGGATTCCGGATCCATGCGATTTGGCAAAGGGTGATCACTGATTTTTGGACGCCGAAAAGACGACGCTCGCTGCATAAACTTGGCGAGCTTCTTGCCGTCTGCGAATTCGCTTAACCTCGTCACATGGGTGCTACCGAATTGCTCGTGAAGAATCGATACGTAATCGTGACACGTTAAGTCGTCGGCAGTCCCAACGAGATATGTCAATGGATCAGAAATACTTTTCCAGAGAGCGTCCATTTTTGGATCACTCAGGATCAGGCTCTGGTGAATTGCCATCAATGTAAGACGTTCAGAATTCGTTTGGAAGGGCATCCGTCCGTACCACATCATGGCGCGGAAATAGCGGCTCAAACGGGGAGTCTTGGTGTAGTGTCCTCTCGGGATAAACTGCGTATAGTCTTCTTCGGTCTTGAATAACGGTGAAACGCCGGGACTCTTGGCAGCCATGATGAGCTCCAACTCGGAGCCCACCACTTCTTTTACTTCCGGCGGAGGAACAAATGCAGTATCGAGTAAACCGCAGGCGACACTATAAAATGCCAGGTTCCCCTTAATTGCATCCCGGATATCACCATCGGAAGTTTCGCGAAGATCACTGCGGCATGCTTTCTGCAATTCATCAGAAAGGTGAAGAGCAGCATAATAGATTTTGCGTTCTTCTGCCTGCTGCAACGCGCGGTCGAAAACGACATGATAGACATGCAAAAGAAAATCCGTCGAAATGAACAACGGAACCGTGCTGTAATCCTTTCCGAAGTCTTGGTTCTCGTGATTGGAATATTGGTCGATCATGTCGTCATCAACAATCCACGGGTGTGGTGGAATTTTTTCCAGAAAGCATCCTTGTACAGCTAACCGCTCTTTCTCCTCGGGTGAAAAATTGCGCCTATCGTTTTTTCTGAAGAAATTCCACAGGATAGAGGGAGGGATAGTTTTCACATCGGGCCGATCGGCATCGCTCCAAACATGGTCCGGCAGCGGAATAGGATGTTCCGCGCGGAGCGTCCAGGATACAGGTTTGAGCTCGGGCGGTTCAGTCGGTTCGATAATTTTGTTTTCATCGGGCATTTCATAGTCGGTATGAGCCGTTGAATCCGCGACGGCGGGAATTACATTCGGCTCAATGTTCTGAGTGTTCTTATTATGGTTTACTCTATAAACGATTAATGTAAGCACCTCCGCAAAGATTACCGCCAGTAAAAGTAAGGTGACTGGTTTTCTGGACATCTGCGATTCTCCTAAAGATATGAAGAGTCAAATAATGGGCTGTCGCGCGTTCTAACGGACCGGAGCTAAGCTGTGGCGGCGGACAGCCGCCGCCATGTAGTTCGTTGCGCGGACATTTCGATCGGATGCTTCTCAGTCCATCCAACACCGCGCGGCGAAATGGTCGAAGGCTCCTTCCGTTTGTCAGTGAGCGCCGAAGGCGCTATGGCGTAAAGCGCCACTTGCCTGCCCCGCGCCTTCCAGCGGGGAGGGACTGGTATGTTCGTTGAGAACGGTTTTTGTATTATGTGTCATTGGCAAAGTCATGGGAGAGTCAGAAGCGACTAGGTATCTCCGGTTGTGGAG
>CAYYHS010000542.1:0-2506 GCA_964471785.1 uncultured Chitinophagaceae bacterium | reverse complement strand
CCGCAGCAAGGATCAAAACGGGGCCGAAGATGTCGAGAACGGCACGGCCGAAATTGAACAGAATGTTGAACGGAAGACGCTGATCTGACAAGCGGTAATACTCTGCGAGAGCGGAGTACGTCCCTTGTGCAAACCTCAGCGGATCGCTGAAGACCAAGAAATGCCATACGACCCAAAAGAAAATTCCTGCGAAGCTGACGACGGAGATCGCGACAATTCGAATGGCTGCCGGCCTCTCTGAACTTCGCCAAAAAGGAACGGCTTGTCGGAGAGCGGCCAGGAGAAGAAGGGGCGCGAGGGTCCAGGCTTCATACCGGCAGAGGCTTGCAAGCATCACCGCGACAGCCGAGAGGAGGAGCATCCGGAGCGAACCGTGCTTCAGCCATCGAAACAACGCGTAACCGGCAAGGGTCACGAAAAAGATCAGACTTATCTCGTCCATTGGCGTGAGTGCCATATAGACGATGTTTGGATTGAGGCCAAAGATGGCGGCCATGACGAATGCGGTCAAGGAAGAACCAGTAACGTCATTGACAATCAAAAACAATACTACGCCGGTGCCGACCAGACACGGAATTCCGACAAACATGCCGGCGATTCCGGAGAAGAAAAAATTATCGACTGCTGCGAAAGGGAAGAGCAATAGATGAGGAAGCGGCAGCCACGTGGTGCCGATCGTGAACCTTACCTGCAGAACCCTGTCGGTGAACTCGCGTGCTTTGATGATATGCGAAGAAGCGTCGCCGAAGTAATAGAGTGAAAACTTGTCTGCATGATGCAGCACAACTCCTGCGGTCGATGCGACAGCAAAGAGAAGAATCGCAAGTACGTACGGTTCGCGCCCACGGAGAAAGTCATTCGCTCTCTGGATCCTTGGAGTTTCATCCGTGTCTGGCCTGGTGGCGCTCATTCACACAAGTTATTTGTTTTCCTGAAAGAGATTAAACGATTCCATGGCTTGAATTATCTGATTGGCCATCTTTCGATGCGTCTCTACTGTCGGATGTCCGTCTGCCACATAGCCGCCTGGAAACTCGTCGAATGTTGCATAGAAAATGTCGTCCTTGCCGGACGCTTGTTCTTCATCGACGATGTGTTTCACATTCTTGCGTATCCATTCCGGATATGCAGCGACGGCAACGATTTTAACATTTGGGTAAACCGTGCGAATGGTGTCGAGAAATTTATGGTATGTCTTGCGGAAAAGGTCAGACTTGTCCTCGGGAATCTCTCCGTTTTTTGCCCGAATACCGGAAAGGTCGTTCAGCCCGAGGCAGACGACGGCGACATCCGGGATCCATTGTTTGAAATCCCACTTCGGCTGGCTCGTTTCCATCAGAGTGCGGTCGAATCTATTTGGAAGAGTTTCGTTCGTATTCCCCTGCCAATCGCAATACAATCCGCCACCGGACCGGCAAGTGGCAGCGTACTGCGCGTTGAAGTGGCGCGCGATAAGCGGGGCAAATCCCTTATCGATGTTCGTAACAGGAAACCGCGCTTCCCATTCAAGGTGCGGCTGGTCCGACTCGTTGCTCTCGGCTGCGGTGAACGAGTCACCGATAAATTCTATTTTTCGTGATGGTTTTGGCGGAGGCGATAGGAGCGTGGCGTTGCTGTCCAGTATAATTCCGGAAAAAGTATACGGTTTTTCAAACGTGATATTGCGCCTGCTGAAAAGGAACGTATGTCTGGTGTTTTGAAGATTTTCGGCCAGGATGTAGTTTGCTTCCCCCGACATGGTTCCGTGGAAGACGCTGTGCAGTTTTCCGTCGATGTAGACGTTGAAGTAGTTCGTGCCATCCATCAATCGAACGCCGATGGTCGTGCCTGAGAATTCTGCGTAGATGTAGACGCCGGGCCAGGAGTATCTGGGATGGAGCGAATCATTCATGTCCCACCGGCCGAAGTATTGAATGTTAGGATTGTTGGCGGGGATCACTATTTTCGGATAGGTCATCACGGTGGATCCTATCAATTGGGATACGGCAATAAGCAGGCACCAAAAATATTGTTTCATTACGATTCCTCGTTTTGGTAGCGCGTTATCATTGACGAATGAATATGGCTAGAAATATCCCGAAATTCAAACGCGTGATCAAACAAGCAATGGCTTACTTAGTCATTCCCGTCCCGTATAAAGCACGGGATGGACTCCAGCGGGAATCCAGAATCCAGAATGCTCTCTTGACAGCGGGATGGATGCCCGCTTTCGCGGGAACGACAATCTTTTGTGCACGCTAAGTCGAGCACGTCGAACAAAAATCGCTGTATGTCAAAAGGAGAGGCGTGACGATTTCACCACGTCCACTCTTTGCAATCCGATCGATCTTTATCTATCTTGGGATGCCTAAAAATGACTGGGCCTCCTCATCGACAAACCAATCAACGCAGAAAGAATATATGAAAGCGCGCCTGCCAAAAAACGGAATAATCGTTACCGGCATCCTCTTTTTGTCTCTGCTGAGCTGCTCATTTTCCAGCGACGATGCACGAAGTAACCGGGATT
>CAYYHS010000541.1:0-2508 GCA_964471785.1 uncultured Chitinophagaceae bacterium | reverse complement strand
CCTTTAGCGGGACTTTTTTTTGATAGTATCGGAATCGATGAAATCAGAGCAAATTGACAAAATTTCTGAAGCGGCAGAGTCGGCTCTTCGCCTTTTCGACGGATATATCGTTGAGGTTGCGGTGCGAGGCGAGAGGGGAAGCTCAATCGTTCAAGTGTTTATCGACACCGATGAGGGAGTCACCGCAGACCAATGCGCTCTCGTCAGCAGGCAGCTCTCGACGGAATTGGACAGGTTAAACATTATCCCTGGCCGTTATAGAATTGAAGTTTCATCACCCGGGTTGGAGCGCCCGCTCAAGCTGCCGCGGCAGTTTAAAAAAAATATCGGCCGCCAGTTCAAGATCGTCAGCCGGAGCGAAAGTGGAACAACAACTTCTTCAGGTATCCTGAAAGAGGTTTCGCCTTCTTCCCTAACGCTTGCCACCAAGGATATGGAACTCCTGACTTTTGCACTGGATGGTATTGAAGAAGCATTTGTGGTCCCGAAGATGAAGTAGGGTTCGTCCGGGACGATTTATTATTTCAATTTTGGAGGATTCAATGAATTACGAAATTGTCGAATCATTTTCTTCATTGGTTCGAGAAAAGTCCATCGACAAGGATATCCTCGTCGGCATTGTTGAGGACATCTTTGGGATGATGGTCAGGAAGAAGTACGGACTCGAAGCGAAGTTCGACGTCGTTGTCAACATGGAGAAAGGGGACATTGAAATCTACCTCGAAAAAGAGGTTGTCGAGACCGTGGTCGATCCTGTGTTGCAAATCGATGTGGAGACTGCGAGAAAGAAATCCGGAGAGCCGTTGGATGTCGGTGAAGACTACGTCGAGATCATCAACCTGGCAGACTTCGGCAGAAGGCTCATCATTGCAGCGAAGCAGAACCTTAATCAGCGAATCAAGGAACTGGAAAAAGAACTTATTTATAACGAGTACAGCAGCACCATCGGTGAGATCCTGGTCGGTGAGGTCTATCAGATCCGGAAAAATGAGATTCTCATCATGCATAATAAGAACGAAGTTGTCCTTCCCAAAAGTGAGCAGATTCAAAAAGAACGGTATAAGAAGGGCGATACGATCCGGGCGATCATCAAGGAAGTGCGCAAGAATTCCGGCAACCCGACAGTCATTGTTTCCCGGGCGGATTCTAAATTCCTTGCGCGCCTCTTCGAAATTGAGATACCCGAGATTTATGATGGCATCATCGAGATCAAGGGCATTGCCCGTGAGCCCGGCGACCGCGCCAAAGTCGCCGTTGAATCGCATGACGATCGCATCGACGCCGTGGGCGCATGCGTTGGGATGAAAGGCGTCCGCATTCACGCCATTGTTCGCGAACTGAACAATGAGAACATCGACGTCATTAATTTTAGCGACGAACCGTTGGTCATGATCACACGCGCCCTCGCTCCCGCGAAATTAAAAAAGGTTGAACTCGATCTCGAAACGAAAAAGGCGACAATTCTTGTCGCCGACGATCAGGTCTCCCTCGCTATCGGAAAAGGTGGACAGAACATACGGCTTGCCGGCAAACTGTCCGGGTTCGACCTTCAGCTGGTAAAAGAAGGAGCTGAATACGATATCGAATTGATCGAATTCCGCGACGAGATAGGGAATGAGATCTATGACAAATTCATCGAGAATGGCTACGATACCGCCCAACAGGTCATCAGTGCCAAGCTGCCGGATCTTGTCGAAGAGCTTGAAGTCGACGAGGAGAAGCTGAAAGAGATCGTTGCACTCATTAAGAAGGAATTTGAAGAAGCAGAAGTCGACGATGGAGATGAGACCAGTGCTGAGGTGAAAGAAGCGCCTCCAGCAGTCGTTGCAGAGCCGAGCCCAGAAGAGAAGGTTGAGACTGTTGCCGCGGAAAAGACAGAACCCGAAAAGGAGGAAGAGGCAGAAACGACGTGACGCTCCTGCAGAACGATCAATTCACAGACCTATCTTTCTTCGTTTTACTCAAGGAATTTGAATGACGGAAGCCACTGAAAAGAAAATCAAGATCTTTAAACTCGCAACGGAGCTGAATCTCGCGAGCGGGACGATTATCGAGTTTCTCACGAAAAAGGGATATTCGATCAAGGGTCCGATGTCTGTCGTCGAAAATGACATGATGAAGGACATCATGGCGCATTTCAAGAAAGACAAGGATGTCGCCGATCGTCACCAACGGAAGATTGCGGAGATCAAGGAGACAAAGCGCAAGACCGCAGAGAAGAAAAAAGAAACGGAAGAGGAAGAATTGAAGAAGAAGGGGGATGAGCTCATCGCTCAACCGCTTCCTCCCGCTCACAAAGAGGAGGAGTTGCCCGCCACTCCCGATGCCGGGGAGCCCCAGCCTTTGCAAGCAGAAGCGGGAATATCCGCAGACGTAACAGAAGAGACAGGGAAAGAAAGAGCTACTGCAATAGAGAGCCCCGCTGCAAAGGCGGCGCCAATTCCGGCTGAGGAAACGGAAGCGGTGAAGGCCGTAGTCGAGGCATACGGGAAGGTCGAGGCGATCGAG
>CAYYHS010000540.1:0-2519 GCA_964471785.1 uncultured Chitinophagaceae bacterium | reverse complement strand
GAAGAAACCCAGGCCGGTGAAATCTTCGGCGAGAATCCACGCGTGCCCCTTTGAAGCTGAAACAAGCACGGGTGGAAGCGCAAGGGTTAATGTCCAAAAGAAAAAGTATGCGACATCTCCCATCCGACCGGAGAGGAAGGGTACACACTCGAACATCAACGCGATCGCTGCGATGCACGGAATCGAAGGAACGAACATGATTCCAAACGTCTTCGCAAAGACTATCGGCTCAAGCGACACTTCGCCGCGAAGCATGTGCATTCCCATGCAGGCGACCATGAAGACTGCGGTCATGGATGCAAGGTACACTATATTGCCGGCCAATTTACCAGCAAGGTATCGTACCGATGAAAGCGGAGTGGTGGCGACAAGTTTTCCTACGCCAATCCGGAGATCACGCGTGACGGAATTGCTGATAAGATAGAATCCCACAAGGCTGAACACCAATCCCCCCATCACGGCCGACGTGAGCGCTGTCGCAGCGGAATTGAGCAGAACGCGGCGCTCGCCGAGAAGGAACATGACCCCGCCTGAGCTGGTCTCGGGCATCAATAAGAAAGCAGCGCCGCACAGGATCAGGAAGAGAATCGGCGTGGTGGACCGCCTGAACCGGAGAATGCACTCCATGAGAAGCACCGACCGGATTTGAAAGAGCTTCTTTGTCATGAGAGATTCGTGTTTTCAGTGAGAAAGAGGTATGCGTCTTCCAGTTCGGGCTCGACGGCAGTCGCCCCGAGAGAACTTCCGTCCGTTCCAACAAAGCGCACATGGACCCCGTCGGCTTTCTGAACAGCCGAAGAGATCCGCAATGTTGATTTTTGATGTTCGAATTCAGCCGAACTGATGACCATCTCCCAGACATGTCCGGATGCCGAGGCAAGAATTTCTTCCGGCGTACCGATGGTTACGAGTTTTCCTTTCTTAAGTACGGCAATTCGGCTCGCTATCGCGGCAAGGTCGGAAACGATATGAGTGGAGAGGATCACCAGCGAATTCCGGCCTAGCGATGTCAGGAGGGTTCGGAATCTGATCCGTTCTTCCGGGTCGAGGCCGGCAGTCGGCTCATCGACAATGAGAAGTTCCGGATCGTTTACGAGTGCCTGTGCAATCCCGAGCCTCTGTTTCATCCCTCCGGAGAACGTCTTCACCATTGTATGCGCCACTGCATGCAGGTTCACTGCCTCCAGCACTTCCATTACCTTTTCGCGCGATCGGATTCCCTTGAGGCCGCCCAGATAAGAAACGAACTCAAATGCGGTCGCACTTTCGTAGATCCCGAAATCCTGAGGCAGAAAGCCGAGGCGAGAGCGGACAAAGTCCGGCTCGTGTCGGATATCGTGGCCAAGGAAGGTTATCCGGCCGGATGTTGGACGTGTGAGCGTCACGATCATTTGCATCAGCGTGGTTTTGCCGGCTCCGTTGGGTCCGAGCAATCCCACGACTCCCGCATCACACTCCAGGGAAACATTGTCGATCGCGACGGTTCCGGAGCGATATCGTTTGGTGACAGATTCGATGGTCAGCATGGAGTACCTTTAAATATGCGTCTTTAAATATACCGTGAAATAGTAGAAATGTTGCACGGAGAGTTCAAGGCGCGCGAGGTCGTCACCCGCACCGTCCGCAAGAACAAAGAAGGCCTTGCCATCGCGACAAAGCCTTCTGCTGCAAGATTACAAGATTGCAAGATTACAAGATTGCATTATTCCATTATTCCATTATTCCATCATTCCACTATTCCTTCATTCCATTATTCCACCATTCCACTATTCCCTATTGATTACTTCCCCATTTCACTGAGGATTTTCTCCATCTCGTCCATTACACGGTTCATCTTCTTCATCGTGAGATCGAACGGCTGCGACGTGGTCATGTCCACTCCGGCAGTTTTCAACAGGTTGACCGGGTAGTCGGATCCCCCCGCAGAGAGAAACTCCAGGTAGCGCTTTGTCACCTCTTTGTCGCCGGAGAGCACCTCTTCCGAAAGCGCACAGGATGCCGTAAATGCCGTCGCATACTGGTAGACGTAGAAATTGTAATAGAAATGGGGAATGTAGCTCCACTCGGATTGTATCTCGGGATCGACAATGCAAACTCCCGCGTCGCTTCCATAATATTTCCGTGTAATCTCCATGTAGATTTCGTTGAGCTTGTCTCCGGTCAGCGCAGTTCCCTGTTCCGCAACTTCATGGATCCGAAGCTCGAACTCGGCGAACTGCGTCTGACGAAACACAGTTCCTTTGATTCCTTCAAGATATTTTCCGAGAAGCGACAATTTCGTCTTATCGTCTTTGATCGTTTTCAACATATGATCGATCAGAAGCGCTTCGTTGAATGTCGAGGCAACTTCGGCGACAAAAATAGGATAATCAGCGGTCGGGTACGGCTGAGTCTTGTTGGACAAAAAACTCTGCATCGTATGGCCAAGCTCGTGCGCCATCGTGCTCATGTCGTCGTATTTTCCGTTAAAGTTGAGCAGCATGTACGGATGCACATCGTACGCTGAACCGTTGGAGTAT
>CAYYHS010000539.1:0-2520 GCA_964471785.1 uncultured Chitinophagaceae bacterium | reverse complement strand
TCGAGCGAATTGACTGTCAGGCCGCGGTTACTCGGATCATCGCTGTACGGCTCTATGAGAGCAGCACCGCGGGATCCAAGCGCACCGTCGATATACATTTTTATCGCACGCACAGTAAGACGGTGTTCGTTTCGATCGACAAACGGACCGGTGAGCAGAAACTTCTGCCACAACTCTCCATCGCCGCCGATGACAGCATACACACGGATCGGTAGCAAACCGCCCTCCATCATCTCCCTATACACTTGATAGTCGTCTTCGTCAATCCCCATATCCTGGATGCTTGTCAGCCCGTACTGAAGGCAATAGTCAAACGCAAGCGAATACGAATGCCGGATTTCATCCTTCGAATATTCGGGTACGTTTTTCATGACGAGGCTGACAGCGTTGTCGATAAAGACCCCAGTTAGCTTGCCTGCTCCGTCTCGTACAATGCGCCCCCCTTCAACAGCCACCGGAAAGGGAACGGAATCGTACCCGGATTTGATGATGGAAAGCGCGACCGAGTTCACCCAAACGGAATGCCCGTCGACGCGGAAAAGGACAACCGGGTTGGTCGGCGAAGCCTTGTCCAGCATCGCCGCCGTTGGAAATGGCCTCTCTTTTCCTTTCCCCGTCCATTTGTTCTGGTCCCAGCCACGACCGCGGATCCAGGCGCCGGGCCTTGTCGAAGAGACTTTTGCTGCGACCATTTCTGCAATTTGTTGGATTGAGGAGGTACCCGTGAGATTGAGCTCAACCAGGCTTTCACCCAGCCCATTCACATGCCCGTGAGAATCAATAAAGCCCGGATAGACCGGCTTTCCTGCCGCATCGATCACTTCTTCGGAGACGTACCGCTTTTTGAGATCTTCTGTCGAACCTACAGCGACAATTCTGTTTCCACGAACTGCAATAGCCTCTGCCATCGAGTTTTCGCTGTCAACGGTGTACACCTTCGCATTAATAATCAACATATTAACCCGCTGTATTGTTGACGTAATAAACCAAAGAAAGACTGCAAGTCCGCCGCACAGAAGAATGAGTATCTGAAGAAATCTTTTCATCGGGAAATGGAAGAAGAGTAAAATGAATGAGTCGCTTCTAAGAATATAGAAAAGATGAAAATGAATTGCCAACAAAGCGGTTCAAAGGCGAAGTTTCAATGACTCCGGGTAGGAGCGGAAGTTTAGCCCACTTGACGCGCCGAAACTGGCGGCACATGTGCTTGGGATTGAATCCGCGCGTTTCGATTTCGAAAGATTTCTCCCGCTTAGAAACCAAAAAGGGGGGGATGCCGTAAAGCGGCATTTGGCTACTTTTCCCGCTACCTTCGATAACAAAAAAGAGCGGGATCCCGCACAGCGGGACTTTCCCGCAAAGGAAGTAACAACGCTGACGACGGCTCGATGGTCCTAAAGATAACAATCTTGGTGTCGAGGATAGCGAAACACTCTCAGCAGTTGGTAGTGTCTCAGTTTGTCATTCCCGCGTAAGCGGGAATCCAAACTTTGCTTTTTCGATCTCAAAATGGATGCCCACTTTCGTGGGCATGACAGGCTTTTGTTCAAACTGAGACACTGCCCCGCAGTTGCATCGCTTGAGGTTTTTCTCTATGTTGCGATACATTTCGGAAAGGAAAACTCAGTGGGCTACGAAAAAGAATTCACGCGCCTGGCGGAGATCGTTAAACGGCTTCGAAAGGAATGTCCGTGGGATCGGGAACAAACGCATCAGTCTCTCCGGCAAAGTTTTATTGAGGAAACATACGAAGCGATCGAGGCGATCGATCATCAGAACTGGCAGGAACTGAGGAATGAACTTGGCGACGTGTTGCTTCACGTGGCACTTCAGAGTGCCATTGGCGAAGAGAACCGTGAGTTCTCGCTGGAAGACGTAATCCATCACATCAACGAGAAGCTCATCAGACGCCATCCCCATGTGTTCGGAGAACAGGCCAGCATCGACAGTTCAACACAAACAATGAATTGGGAAAAAATGAAGCTCTCGGAGGGAAGACATTCGGTTGTTGATGGTGTTCCCAAAGAAATGCCGGCGTTGCTGCAAGCGCTCCGCCTGCAAGAGAAAGCGTCGAAAGTAGGCTTTGACTGGAATAATTCGGATGAAGTGTGGAAGAAGGTTACCGAGGAACTTCGTGAGTTGCAGGAGGCCGTGACATGCGGTGAAAAACAAAACATCGAGGAGGAATTTGGAGACTTGCTATTCTCACTCGTGAACTACTCGCGGTTCCTTCATGTGAACCCGGAGCATTCGCTGCGGGAGACGTCGGAAAAATTCGTCCGCCGGTTTCACTATATCGAACAGCGGCTCATGGAAGAGAAACGGGACATCTACAAATCAACACTTGCCGATCTCGACACACTCTGGAACGAATCAAAAAAGGCCCTGTGAGCTACTTCTTCCCGTTTTCATGCTTGTCGCTGAATTTGCCGTACGCATCAATAATGTCTTTTACCAGCCGATGTCGCACAACGTCGTTCCTGTCGAAATAGACAAAGTCGATCCCTTCAACATCTTGCA
>CAYYHS010000538.1:0-2520 GCA_964471785.1 uncultured Chitinophagaceae bacterium | reverse complement strand
TGCCACGGGCTCTGAACCGTGGTGGGCATGACATGCTATTGTTCAAACTGAGACACTACTGGCTTTTTTCGTTCCTTGATTTTCACTTCCATTTAGGACTATCTTGCTATTGACCTTACTCCTTCATTGAATGACCATAACAGCGCAATCACTGAGACTAAATAACTTGTCACGTTGCTTGGTAATGATATTCTGCGCCTTGCTAATGGCCTTCGCTGCTTACGCGCAAGACCAGTCTAAGTTCGGCACGATTACCGGAAGAGTCCTCGACGCCGCTACGAGAGATTCCATCCCGCTTGCCACCGTCGTCATCAATGGTTCCACCCTCGGCGCCTCCACGAACGATGCCGGTTATTTTGCGATTAAGCGAATTCCAGCTGGCACTTACGAACTGCAAGCTTTGGCGGTCGGATACGCTCCGACAATTCGACGAGAAGTGGTTGTGCGCTCATCGGAGGTGACAAGCGTTTCATTTTCCCTTACCGAACAATCCATACAGGTCGGGGAAGTTCTTATCACCGGTCAACAGATCATGATCCCGGACCTGCCGATCAGCACGGAGTACCTTTCATACAAGGAGATTCATAACAGCGCCGGTGCGTTTGACGATGTTGTCCGGAATGTTACAACTCTTCCGGGCGTCTCCCAGCCCCGCTCGGACCGCAACGATTTGATCGTCCGCGGAGGCGCTGCGAGCGAAAACCTTTTTCTCGTCGACAATATAGAAGTGCCAAATATTGATCACTTCGGGACCGAAGGATCGACGGGAGGCTCGGTCAGTTTCATTAACCTGGAATTCGTGGAGAACACGGCATTTTCTGCCGGGGGATTCGGAGTCCGCTACGGCGACAGGCTCTCGTCTGTTATGTCCATCGGGCTCCGCGAAGGACGTATGGATGAGAATCATGCCAAGGCGACCGTGTCTGCGACGGAGTTCGGACTAAATCTCGAAGGGCCCATCTCGGAGGGCGGGTCGTATCTCTTTTCTGTCCGCCGAAGTTACCTCGACCCCGTCTTCAAGTACTATGGATTTGCTTTCACTCCGTACTACTGGGACTTTCTGGGTAAGGCGAGCTATCAATTTGGAAAGAATGACAAGCTTGAGGTTCTGGGGCTCGGCGCGATCGACCGGATCCGCTACTTCAACGACACTCAGAAAAACATAGCCAGCAACGGGCGTCAGCTTTTTTGCGATGAGAATACGGCCGTGGGAGGGGCGACGTGGCGGCACGGATTCGAAACTGGATATACCATGGTAACGCTTCGTCAGTCATATTCAGAGTTCAATTACCTTCAGCAAGGATACACGGACGGAAGCAGGTATCTCTTGAGTGCAACGCATGAGCGGGAGACTTCGCTCCGGGCAGACGGAGTGCTTGACGCAACAAAATCAACGGAGCTCTCGATCGGCGTCGAGGGTCGTCTTCCAAGGATCGACGATAGGCTCGTCACCACCGTGATCACGACCGGATATACAAACGATCCACTTGTCATCCCGGTCAACATCAAAGGAGATACCTCAAGCGTGAAGGGGGCGGCATACGCGCAGGTTTCTCAGACGATTGGACGACTTCTGCTCACGGCTGGGATTCGCGAGGACTACCTGGAGATGATCAAAGACAAAACAGCGTTCAGCCCGCGATTCTCCGCATGCTATTCGCTTACGCCGGTGACAAAACTTACCGGGAGCGTAGGAGAGTATTCACAGGCGCCGGAGTACATTTGGCTGATGACGAACCCATACAACCGCGGACTCAGTTATTTGAAAGTCGACCAGTACGTCTTCGGGGTCGAGCACTACCTGCAGAGTGATTTTAAGATCAGCCTCGAAGGCTACGTTAAAAACTATTCTAACTATCCTGTCAGCCTCACCCGTCCCTACATCGTGATGGTCAATACCGGTACGGAGGTGAACGAGGCGGCGGAGGCGTACACCGCTTTCGGGCTCGACTTTCTTCAAAGTACCGGCACTGGCTTTGCCAACGGAGTCGACCTCTTTATGGAGAAACGTCTTTCCGAAACGCCTTACTACGGCAGGCTCACCCTCAGTTACGGCGAGACGATGTTCACGGCCCTTGATGGAATCAGCCGACCGAGCAACAACGACGAGCGATGGAAACTGATCGTTGGAGGAGGGTATCTCATCGACGAGCGCTGGGAAGTAACGAGTACTTTTCACTTCTATACCGGCCGGCCGTATACACCATTCACTACGGAACAATGGGTGAGGACGAACGCAAATTACAACGTAGCGCGCATCGGGGCCAATCACGAATTGGATCTGCGCGTTGCCCGCCGATGGATACTTGCCGCCTCAAATCTCAGCTGCTACCTCGATATACAAAACGTCTACAACCGAAAGCAACTCGTTCCACCTGTCTGGAATCCGACGAAAGGTCTGTGGGAACAGCCTCCGGAACTTGGGGTAGTTCCGTCGGTCGGTGTGAGTGTGGAGTTCTAGAATTGGGACGGGATCGCTCAGCATGACTGTCAGGGCGGAGTCGAAGTGTCCAATGAGAA
>CAYYHS010000537.1:0-2528 GCA_964471785.1 uncultured Chitinophagaceae bacterium | reverse complement strand
CCGAATTTCGCCTCGTGAAGGATGAGTACGACGCTTCGATGATCTTTCGGGAGCTCAGGCCGGTTGCGTTGGCGAAGACGTCGTTGGGCGGAGAGGATCTCTGTGTGCTGGGGAATATTTCGATGCAGGGGAAACTCGGGAAGGAGGGGACTGATCGGAAGATACTCCGATCCCCGACGCTCATCGGGAATGGCAATCAAAGCTGCGTTTATATCTACTCGGAAAATTCGCTGCTGCGCAGGGTTGTGGTGTTCCGGAAGAAATCTGCTATCTACGAGGTTGAACTCTTTCAGGATGTCGACACCCTGTCGTTTGCCAGAGTGGTCGATGCCCAGACTGCGATCGTGAAGGGATTGATGGAGGGAGAGTGAGAACCTGCAGATTTCTCGGCTGCGGCTATTTCGTTTTCAGGATAAACACGCCGTCCCAATCGCCGGCCGGGGGAGTCGCCTTCAGGACTTTGGACCGCTCGATATACAATTTTGAAGGGGCGTCCGAAAAATCGATGGCAAGCGCTTTCTCGAACTGCTCGATCGCCTCGCTGAACTGCTTCCGGCGGTACATCGCCAGCCCCTTGTGATATTCTTCGACGGCCGCTATCTTCTGCTCGCTCACACCGTCGCTCTTCCTGCCAAGAAGTTCGAACACCTTGATCGGTTTGGTCTTTCCTTTGACAATCAGCAAGTCAAGCTCGCGGAAGAGAAAATGGTCTTTCACCAGCTCCTGCGTTCGCTCGCTCGCCATGATGTACGTGCCGTATTCTTTGTTCGCCCCCTCGAGCCGTGAACCGAGGTTGACGCTGTCCCCGATAACCGTATAGTCAAATTTCCCGATGCCTCCCATATTGCCGACGACCATTTCGCCGGTATTCAGTCCGATGCGAACGTGGACGTTCGGCTTTCCTTCTGCCCTCCATTTTTCACGGATGCCCACCAGGCGCTCCTGCATCTCTAGCGCGGCCGTGCAGGCGTGAAGGGCGTTGTTGCCAAGTTCAACGGGCGCCCCCCAAAAAGCCATGACGGCGTCTCCCTCGTACTTGTCCAGCGTGCCGTCATTCTTGAAAACAATCTCGGTCATCGCGCTCAAGTATTCATTCAGTACGAGGACGAGTTCCTCGGGGGGAAGTTTTTCCGAAAAGGTGGTGAAGCCGGCGATATCGCTGAAGAGCACGGTAAGTTCTTTGCGCTCGCCTCCGAGCTTCAGTTTTTCCGGATGGGCGATGAGTTCGTTGACGACGTGCGGGTTTAAGTACTGGCTGAACATCCCCTTGATCATCACCTTTTGTTTTCGTTCCGTCAGGTACTGATAAACCGCACTTCCAACATAGTTGGCAAAAACGGCGGCAATAGGAGGGACGACGGGGATCAGGTAATTTCGTACCGCGAAGAAGTAGTCTGCCAGCAGGATAATGCCGTACACTTCTGCTCCGACGAAAAGGAGGGCGACGATCTCCAGCACAAACTCGAACTTCCATTTGATCTGTTTTAGCGCCGAGACGACAATGAAGCTGAGTAATGAAAACGCGAATGTGTACAGAATCTCAAGGAACGTCGAGAGCCGCACGATATAGTTTTGATGGATGAGCGTCTGCAGAGCATTGGCATGGAGCTCGACTCCGTACATCAAATTATCGTCAGGGTTATCCCTGGCGGCAATTGAAACCGGGAAAATATCCTTCGATTCCGGGAATGCCGGTCCGATCAGAACGATCTTGTCCTTAAACGTATCGGTGTGGAGCAGCCCTACGTCCGGATCGTCAAAGATGTTGATGTCCGTCTTAAGCTTGATCTCTTCGTTCGTCTTAAAGGTCTTGTCGTCGAGAATATCGGCGATATCGATCTGAGCAAAGGTCTTCCCCGAAAGGCCGTGGTAATTGATGAGGATCGAGACGTCGTCAAATTTCGGGATGAGCCGGTCTCCGAGGTCGAAGTATCTTCCTTCATCCCTGCAGACTGTCGTGGACGGAAGATGAAGGTACTTGTTCATCAACGCAAAAGCGAACGTGGGGATGTACGTATCTCCCGCGGGATCTTTAGCAAGGGCTTTGTAGCGTCTGTAGATTCCATCCTCGTCGTTCGGGACGTAGACGACCCCGACGGAACTATCCGCCGAATAAAAAATGCTGTGGTAGTTCTCGTTCGCCCGTTTGATGGTAGCCTGGTCGTTCCGGATTTCCGTTTTGCCGGCAACGACGACGTTCCGGTATTTTTTGATGGTTTCACGCAGCTCATCGTCGTTGGCTGTTCCGTGTTCGTCCGGATCCTCGAACGACAAGTCGATTCCTATTGCGCGCGCGCCGGCCATGTTGAGGTTGCGGATTACGCGCGCATAGTAATCACGTGGATACGGAAAGTGTACCGGCACCGTGGCGTCGGTGTTCTGGGTAAGTGTGACGATGACAATGTCGAGAGAGTCTTTCGAAAAAGGGAGGGGGCCGCGTTTTGCGAACGCTTTGTCGATAAAGGAAAGTTTGAGCCGGTCAAAGAAGTGGAACTCGAAGACTGCGTCTTGCACGAACACGATCACCA
>CAYYHS010000536.1:0-2541 GCA_964471785.1 uncultured Chitinophagaceae bacterium | reverse complement strand
ACGATTCACGTTCTTGTGAATAATGCCGGCGGACCTCCGGTTGAAACATTCGACCGCCTGTCCGACGACCAATGGGAGAAGGGCGTGCAGTTGACGATGATGAGTGCAATCCGTTTAACCAGGGCCGTGATCCCGTTCATGCAGAAACAACGTTGGGGAAGAATAATCACGGTCAACTCGATAGCCGGAAAACAGCCGATACAGGAGCTGGTGATATCATCGACCCTTCGTCCAGGGCTTATCGGTTTGCACAAGGTTCTTGCCACGCAGTATGCAAAGGATGGCATTCTCATCAATACCGTCTGTCCTGGTTTCGTAATGACCAAGCGACAGGAAGAAATCTCGGCGGTTCGTTCTTCGAAAGCGAACATCACGGTGCAAGAATACATGAAACTTCAGGCAAAAGAAATTCCGCTCGGGCGCTACGGTACGCCTCAGGAAATCGCGGACGTCGTTGCGTTTCTTGCATCATCACGCGCAAGCTTCCTTACCGGTGCAACGATCAGTGTCGATGGCGGAATGACGCGGGGGTTATTGTGAGAAGTTGCCAGAACGCCGGTGCGAGGATTAGTGTGCCTTTATAACAGCGGGTACCCGAACGAAAAGTATGCGATGACCGGACCGAGGCTCAACGGCTGCGACAACAAATCCCTCCTAACGAAAAAGCTCCTTCCGACGGAAAAACTTGCCTTTCCGGCCGGTGTGTTCACAGCAAATCCAGCGCCGATTCCATGATGAAGGTCGCGAAGGCTTATGCTTTGTTGCTGGGGCCAAATCGAACCGAAGTCGTATCGAAGGGTGAAGTAGGTATCCCAGAAAATCTTAACAGGAAGCAACGCTTGGTACTCCACGTTAATGACGAAAATCTGCCTTCCTCGTGAATCATCTTCGTTCAGCCCGTAGAAAGAATCTTCTCCGCCGAGGTAAAACTGCTGTGAAAGTGGGAGGGTTTGGTCCGCAAACCCAAACACAATTTTCGGATGGAGTGTTTGCCCTTCGAGATACGTCGAAAACCATTCGTACGAGAGGAAAAGTTTTGAATAGCCGATGTCTCCTGCGCCGATTGTCGATGCCGTCTCCCAGCTGATGTTCATCAATGAGCCCAAACGGGCAAAGGGAAATTGATCCTGCGTGTCGATCGTCGATGAAAGCTTGATCGTCTGAAGCATGAACTTATCCGTTGAATATCCTCTTCCCGACAAAAAATTTATTTCGTTCAGTCCCAGACGATATTCCGCAGTAACAGTTCCGAGCCGCTCAACCTGAGTGCCAAGCGAAAACGAACCTCCGTTTTCTATCTGTCGATATTCTCCCACCCGCACTCTGTTGAATGATGTAGGTGATTGAACGGTAGGATCGTTGTCGTAGGTGTAGATATCCTTCAAATTATAGAATGAATTTAGATCGAAGGTATAGTACGAATTGAAAATGCGATTCGCTTTGAATTCAAACAGATACTTTCGATTTCGCAACCCGCCGCCAAAATATGCGCCGAGCTCGGTAGCGGCGCCGAGAAAATTCTCGTCACGAATTTCAATAGACGGCTGGAAATCGCGTTCGTTGTCGATGCGCAGGCCTACACCCGCCAGCTCGGATTTCTTTTCGGTCGCTTTGATGACAATTTCCGTTTTATCCTCGATATATCGGACATCAATCAACACCTGGTCGAACAGATTCGTTGCCATGATATTGGCAATTGCTTGTTGAGCATTCGATACAGTGAATATATCTCCTACAGTGAACGGGAGTTCTCTCCATATCACCCAATCACGCGATTTCATTGTCCCTTCCACACTCATGTGATAAATTACTCCTTCATCGATTGCTATTCGCAGCACTCCCTGTGTTGAATCCAATTGAACTGATTGAATCCTGGCAAGAGAATACCCCCTGTCGCGATACAAAGCGAGGATATCGTTTAATGCTGCACGCGTGCTGTCGGAATTTGCCGCTTTGTTCCTTAACTGGCTGATGAAAGGGAAGAGTTCTTCTTTCGTGATAACCGAATCGCCGGTGAGTTCGATGGAACGAATTTCGGGGTTTGGGATATTAACGAATTTCACAGAAGCTATCGAATCATGAAGGTTAATTTCGGCGTATGTATCTCTGTAATTGCCGTGCGAATACAGTGAGGAGACTTTTTCATTGATGAGTCCAATCGTAACCTTTTCACGTGCACTCAGGCCAGCCAGATCCGCCTTTATATTCTGTGGGAGCTCCGAGCCCTGAAAGCTTACAGCGGATATTTTGAATGAGAGTTGATCGACATCGGATCCGGAGAAATAATCGTTGGATTGTTTTTGTTTTATGCTGTCTAATAACGCCGGCATCTTTTCGTCAGCAGCCTCTTCCCCCTTTTCAATAAGTGAATCGAGTCCGGAAATGTCTGACGCAAGGCGTCCCCCCAAATCAGGCTTAATCACGATAGTTGCTTTTTCGAGAGATTCTTTGTTTGGCAGTTGGGCCATAATATTGATGATTTGGTCAGCAATTTCCCATGGCGCATTCAATTGGCTAACTTTTCGAAGCGGACTGGAAGCG
>CAYYHS010000535.1:0-2541 GCA_964471785.1 uncultured Chitinophagaceae bacterium | reverse complement strand
GAGATAATTTTGGACGGATCCTCGAGATCCAGCAATGCTGCACCGATGCTGTAAATGAACCCGCTGCATGTCGTGCAGACACCGTGATAAATCAGGAGCCAGCCTTCCGTCGTCTCGATAGGCACCGCGCCCGCGCCGAGTTTGGTGTTCTTCCACCAGTAATGCGTCGTCTTCATCACCAGGCGGTGTTTGCCCCAGTAAGTCAGGTCCGGACTTTGACTGAGATAGATGTCTCCGAACGGCGTGTGCCCGTTATCGCTGGGCCGGTTGAGCATAACGTAGTTGCCGTTTATTTTTCGTGGGAAGAGCACTCCGTTGCGGTTGAATGGGAGAAAAGCGTTTTCGAGCTGAACAAACGTCTTAAAATCTTTTGTCTTCGCGATACCCACGGTCGGGCCGCTGGAATAGTTGCACCAGATGATGTAATACGTCCCTTCGATTTCCAGAAGGCGGGGATCGTAGCCGTACAGGATCGGCTTCGCAGGGGAGCCGTCTTCATTCTGGAAATGAATGATCTCATCCTGAACGTCCCAATGTAATCCGTCTTTGCTGTGCCCCAAATGCAAATTCGGATACCCATTGTAGTGGTCCGCGCGGAAGACGCCGATGAACTCGTTCTTGTACGGAATGATCGCACTGTTGAACACACGGCTTGCATCTTTGATAGGCTTCTTGTCGATGACAGGATTCTTGTCGTATCGCCACACAACATCGGTGTACCCTTTTGGTTTCTTCTGCCACGGCATATTCGGCAATGCCTTGCCCACAATTGTTTTCTTCATGGTATTGTCCTTTTATGATCTTGAATATGGGATAGAGGATAATGCTGGATGGCGAATTTATCTTTTCACCCAACAGTACTGCCTCAATAGTAGTTGTCCAGCTCCATTTCTAAAAATACATAGTGTGTTTTGAAACCCCCTCTCGCTCTTCCCCTTGTAGGGGGAGAAGTTTTCCCTCCCTGCAAGGGGAAGGTTAGGGTGGGGTCGGTGAATCTGAAACTGCAAAATTGTAATCTCAGCCTTATTGAATTCAAGCGGCGCTAATCGTGCACGCTTGCCTGGCCGATTCTGCTTTACACCGCCAACACTTCATCTCCGCTGGCTTTTCTCCTCTCGATAAGGTCTTTGGCTATACCCATCATCGTCTTCTCATCCAGTTTGTAGAAGAGAATCAGGAGGATCGACATAACACCGAACACTGCGGGAATGATGCTCATGAGTGAGACCAGCAAGTGGTTCACTTCCGGAGACTGCGGCTTATCCGCCATGAATCCATATCCGGAAAGAAGAGCTCCGGTAAACAACGCGCCGATCGCCCATCCGACCTTCTGACATGTCGCTGATGCGGAGAATACCAGCCCTGTTGCTCTGCGTCCTCGCTTCCACTCCGAGTAATCCGCAGTATCCGCGTACATCGCCCAGATGACCACAGAAAGCGGTCCTCCCGACAATGAACCGACAATCTGGAACAGGAAAATAAGCGTGAGGTGTTCGGGAGTTAAGAAGTAGAACGCAGCAGTGCTGAACAGAGCAATGACAAACAAGGTAAGGAAGCCGTATTTCTTGCCGATCCTATTCGTCAACAACGGAACGAGCAATGCGCCGAGGATGGAACAACCCTGACCGAGGGTATTGAACACCGTCGTCACTTCCTCAAACCCCCAGTTGAAATTCCACCAGAGGAAGGAATAGTTGATCGTGTTGTGCGTAACGTCCGAATAATTCGTGATGTAGTACTTGAAATAGTAGTTCGTCACGCCGATCCTCGAAGCCACGAACATGATCATGGTGATCGTGGCGAAGAGGAGAACGAGCCACGGGCCGTTAGTTACCAGGTCTGCCAGATCTCTTTTGACCGATGTCTTCTGAGCTTTGGGCGGACGTACTCGTTCTTTCGTGAAGAGAAACGTGAGGATGAAAAAGACGATCGCGACGGCACCGTAGACCATGATTGTCTTCGTCCATCCGCCCGGGTCTTTGGTATCGACACCGTTTCCGAAATATTTCGCCAACAGCAACGACGTCGCTGATACTGTCATTCCGCTGATGTATGCAAACGTGAATTTAAATGACGATGCACTCGTTCGCTGCGTGGCATCGGGTGTTAACACTCCAAGGAGCGATGAGTATGGAATATTAATGCCGGCATAGCAGGCCATAAAGAGAAACAACGTCACGTACGCATAGACAAGTTTTCCTGATTCACTGAAGTTCGGTGTCGTGAAGGTTAAGGTCGCAGTCACCGCCAGCGGAAGCGCCATCCAGATCAGGTACGGCCGGAACTTGCCCCACCGGGTTTCTGTCCGGTCTGCCGTCATGCCGATGACCGGGTCGATCACTGCATCGAAGAGCCGCGACACCATGATCATGGTCCCCGCGACGATCGCCGCTTTCGTCGTCGCTGCAATTTTGAAGACGTCGGTGTAGAAGAACATCATGTTCATCGTGATGCTCTGCCAGAATAGTACCGATGCAAAATCACCAAAGCCGTAGCCGATCTTTTCTTTCAGCGGTAACTTTTGCAATGTTTCTTCCATGT
>CAYYHS010000534.1:0-2543 GCA_964471785.1 uncultured Chitinophagaceae bacterium | reverse complement strand
ACCACGACGGTCTGTCCCGTAATGGCCTGGGGCTCCAAAGTAACGTCCACCAGGTTCTCTCCCCCCTCGCCAATCATGACCGTTATATTGACTTTGGTGTATCCCAGATATGAGACGATAAGAATCTGTTCGCCGGACGGAACATTGTGGATCACGTAATCGCCGTTAACATCCGTTGACGCCCCAAGGTTCGTGTTCTTCACTACGACATTGGCTCCAGGAAGAATGTCTTTCGATACCTTGTCAACGACCTTGCCCCTCACAGTGCCCGATTGGGCGGCAAACACCGAGACAGAAAAAGACAAAAGGCCTATCAGGACAAAAAGACCATAGTGTCGAAATTGATACCAATGTAATTGCATAGACTTCTCCTTGCATTAGAAAGGATGCGGTGTATATCCCCGGGCTCCGGGATATGAGCGGCGTTTGTTCCAGCTCATACATATCGACATTCCCCTTTGGACGATATTGCTGTCCGATCGTTGGTGAAACGGAACTGAATTTGATGTTCGATCGAAGCTCTGTGGGCAGTTCATAGTCTGAACATTTTTTGCAGCATCATCACGAAGGCAGGTCAAGCAACAGCCCTCAGGATCGCGGGATCAAATGAAGAAGGGGGAGCGGTCGAGCCACGCACAATATAACATCCGGGACCTATAGACGGCGGTCAATGATCAAGGCCTTGCCCCATGTGATCCAATCCTCAGGCGCAATTGATCGCCGGTGCAGAGCAGAGGTAACACTTTTTCCTTCAACAACTCCGCCTGCGCGACAAACAGACGACTGCAAACGATCCGCACAGCAGCGCGCAAACGTTTGCAACCCGGATGTCGCTCCTCCGACAGAAATAAGCAACCGGCGGGACCAGATTCGGTCCCGCCGATCACTTGGGTAATTATTTGAGGAGCATCATTTTCTGCGTTTTCACAAAACTGCCGGCGGAGAGACGATAGAAGTAGACTCCGCTTGCCAATCTCGTGGCGTTGAACGGTACTGCGTACGACCCTGCTTGCTGTCTCTCGTTCACCAGAGTTGCAACCTCTCTTCCGATGATATCGAATACCTGGATCAGCACTTTTGAATCCTGTGCCAGGTCGTACTTTATCATCGTGGTCGGGTTGAACGGGTTCGGATAGTTGTTGTAGAGTTCGTACGATCGAACAATATTGCTTAACTGCTTCACACCGGTCGGAAGCTGGCTTGTATAGCTGATGCCGGTGATCTCGAGGTTGTCAAACCATACATTGTCTTTCCATGTCGAAGTATCCTGCGGAGCATAAATGACGATGCCCACTCTCATCTTCTTCGATGGATCGAACTTTCCGGCAGTTTTCAGAGAATCCAACTTCAGGATCGAGATGGTGTTCCATGAGTTGGCCTTCACTTGCTTGCCGACCGTATCGACGACGGCGACACTGTCGGTGGATCCGGCGGACAGATAGAACTTCACCATCATGCCGCTCGGCATCTTGTTCGGCAGATACACATCGAACGATACAGCAGTCGCCAAGCTGTCATGATTCACGCTCTGCATCGGGACAGAATCGCGTGCCACTGCGAACTTTCTCGGTGCGTTGGCGAGATTGATGGCCGCCTGCAGGACCTCTGATCCATTGCTGGTTTTGGTGTCGGGAACAACCGTAAGAACTCCCGTGGCTCCAAAACTCGGAACGAAGAAGCTTTGAGTCTTTCCACCCTCGAAGTCAGCCGCATTCCAAACCGGAGGCGGCGCAGCCGTAACGGTATCGAGAAGCGTTATGTTGTCGACGTAGATTATTCCGTCCCACGGCGTGTTGTGCGGTGTCAACTGCAGGCCGGTCTGGAATCCTTTGCCTAGAGCGGGTGCGTTGTACGCAAAGTTCTTGTCAACCACAGCGAGTTCGGCCATCGGGAACGTGAGTGGATACCAAACGCTCTTCGGGATGTCCTTTGCGTAGTGAACGTTCAGCTTGTTCTGGAATGCATTGCTGTTCTCGGTCCAATCCCAGTTCGTATTGTCCATTCCGTAGGTATCAATCTGGAGACTGTCCGGAACATGCTGGGTACTGTCGAGATAAATCCATGTGGTAAGGAAATTGGCCGCGCCCGGGACGACGTTGATCGCGCTGCCGGCACTTCCCAAATCAAATCGGGCGTGGAGGTTTACCACGGTGTCGTTCGGCGTACCGAACGTAATGTGCATAGCCATGACGCCATTGGAACTTTTCCCCGGCTCAGTAGCCTTGTACAGCGAATCCAATCCCTTGCCGCTGTCGCCTGACTTCTCAACTCCCGTAATATCAGTATCGAAGGTCTGCAAATAGTGGGGAAGGGCGCCATAGAGGCTGATGTTGTCGACGTAGATGATACCGTTCCACGGCGTGTTGTGTGGGGTGATTTGTAAGCCGGTTTGGAATCCTTTGCCTACACCGGGTGCGTTGTACGCAAAGTTTTTGTCAACCACAGCGAGCTCCGCCATCCTGAACGTGAGTGGATACCAGACGCTCTTCGGAATGTCCTTTGCGTAGTGAACGTTCAGCTTGTTCTGGAATGCATTGCTGTTC
>CAYYHS010000533.1:0-2553 GCA_964471785.1 uncultured Chitinophagaceae bacterium | reverse complement strand
TGAGCGCGCGCCGCAGGGGCCTGACCATCAAAGGCAGGATGGAGTTGAAGCAAACCTCGGATGTTCCAGAAAAAGGGGCGAGACCCGGAGCAGCTGCAGCCGAAACTGAGGAGCAGCGCAAGCGAAAGAAGAAGAAGAAGAAGCTCAAGGATGAAAAAGTAAAAGAGCCTGTTGAAGCCGAAGTTGATGACTCCAAAAAGAAAAAGAAGAAGAAAAAACTCCGGGTTCACGAGGTTGACGATACCCAGGTGAACGAGGCTATCAAACGGACGCTCGCCGGGATGGACGAATCTGTCGTCAGTCTGCGCGCTGTCAACAGGAAGAAAAGGAAACGAGAACGCGAAGAAGAGCAAGCGCGAATACTTGAAGAAGCACAAGGAGAAGAGGGAAAACTTCGTGTTACAGAATACGTTACCGTCGGAGAGCTCGCAGCTCTCATGAACGTTCCAGTCGCCGATGTCATCGCGAAATGCATCGGCCTCGGGCTGATGGTCTCTATCAACCAGCGGCTCGACAAAGACAACATCCTGCTCGTTGCAGACGAGTTCGGATTGCAGGTCGAGTTTCACGAGGAGTTCACCGTCGACGTGCTTGAGGACAGGCCCGATCTTCCCGAGACGCTTTTGCACCGTGCTCCCGTCGTTACCATCATGGGCCATGTCGATCACGGAAAGACCTCGCTCCTCGACTACATACGGCGAACAAACGTCGTCGCTGGCGAAGCAGGCGGGATTACCCAACACATCGGCGCCTACGAGGTGAGCTTGGATTCAGGAAAGACCATCACTTTTCTCGACACACCCGGCCACGAAGCCTTCACTGCAATGCGCGCCCGCGGGGCCCAATTAACAGACATCGTGGTTCTCGTCGTTGCGGCTGAGGACAACGTCATGCCTCAGACACTCGAAGCGATAAGCCATGCAAGGGCAGCAAACGTCCCGATCATCATCGCGATCAACAAGATCGACAAGCCGGAGGCCAATCCAGACCGAATTAGGCAGCAACTTGCAGACAAGGGTATCCTGGTTGAAGAGTGGGGTGGAAAATACCAGTGCGTGGAAGTCTCTGCCAAAAAGGGACTCAATGTCGAGTTATTGCTGGAAAAGATTTTGTTGGAGGCCGAAGTTCTCGACCTTAAGGCAAATCCGAATCGGACCGCCCGCGGAGCTGTCGTCGAAGCCCAGATCGATAAAGGGAAGGGTATTCTCGCTACAGTGCTCGTCCAAAAAGGTACGCTCCGCATCGGAGATCCGTTTGTGGGCGGAATATTCAGCGGCAAAGTGAAGGCAATGTTCGATGAAAGAGGCCGCCGTACCGAAGTGGCTGGCCCCTCAACACCCGTCCAGCTTCTCGGCTTTGATGGAATACCGCAGGCCGGCGACCAGTTCATCGCAGTCGAATCCGATCGTGTTGCACGGGAAATCAGCATCAAACGACAGCAATTGAAACGAGAGCAGGATTTCCGGCAGATCCACTTCGTCACACTCGATGAAATCTCGGAACAGATCCAGGCCGGTCAACAGGTACGCGAGCTGTCGATTGTCGTTAAAGGTGACGTCGACGGTTCGGTGGAAGCGCTTGCTGACTCGTTGATGAAGTTATCGACTGCCGAAGTCAAAATCAGGGTTATTCACAAAGGAGTCGGCGCAATCTCGGAAACGGATGTGCTTCTTGCCGCTGCCTCGAATGCAGTGATCGTCGGCTTCCATGTGCGCCCTAACTTAAATGCACGCAGACTTGCCGAGCATGAGAAAGTGGACATCCGGCTCTACAACATTATCTACGATGCCATCAACGAAGTCCGAAATGCGCTGGAAGGATTGCTTGCTCCGACGCTCTCGGAAGAAGTGACGGCCACGATCGAGGTACGCGAAACATTTAAGGTCCCCAAGATCGGAATGATCGCCGGATGTTATGTGACGGACGGTAAAATCGTGCGAAACAATAAAATCCGGCTTCTGCGGGACGGTGTTTCCATTTTCGACGGCGGGCTTGCGTCGCTCAGACGGTTCAAGGATGACGTCCGTGAAGTGGAACAAGGGTTTGAATGCGGAATCGGATTGGAGAACTTCAATGACTTGAAGGTCGGTGATATCATAGAGGCCTACAAAGTAGTGGAGACAAAACGGAAACTCTGAGCCGCGCATGAAACGTTATGCTGTCAGACTTAAGGATAGAGAATGTCACTCAGAACAGAAAAGGTCGCCTCGCTCCTGCGACACGAACTCGGAACGGTCATTAGCCGCGAATTCAGCGGCGGCGAATTTGGTTTCAGTACAGTCACTGAGGTGCGGGTCACACCGGACCTCAAGCATGCGAAAGTGTACGTAAGCATTTTGGGGTCGCCGGAATTGCGACAGAAGACTTTGGCACGATTGGAGACCGAAAAGGGGATGATCAGAGGTCTTCTCGCATCGCACCTCAATATGAGGTTCACGCCTGCGCTTCAGTTCTGCCACGACGACACGATGGATCGAGTCGAAAAACTGGAAAAGTTGATAAAGAAGATTCATGAGAACGAGAATGGCACTGAGTGAACCCGTCACAATCGAC
>CAYYHS010000532.1:0-2556 GCA_964471785.1 uncultured Chitinophagaceae bacterium | reverse complement strand
ACGACAAGAAGTAGAAGTATCTTCTTCATGATGTACTTCCTTTCATGCTGTAAACAAACATCGTGAATTAGGTTGGTAAGTGAATGTGCTGCAATATCTTGTTTGAGTGAAGAGAGACGTTCTGGATCCGTGTTGGCGCAACACTCTTCTATCCGTCCCCGTGAGAGAGTCGAACCGCCTCCACTTTCTGAACGCGAACATGACCAAAACTCATGTACATCAACCCCGTGAGAAAGAACAAGCCGATTGCATTGATGAATGGATCCGAAGGCAACAATGCAAATGGGCCTTGCTTGGCGAGGTCTGGCGTTCGAAATTGATTTAAGAGAAACAGGAGAAACGCCGCAGCCTCGCCGCTGATCAGGGCAATGATCTCTCCAAAGCTGGAGCCGTTCTTCCATATCAAATTCATGATGACGAGGGCTGCGACCGGGGGACACACGTATACCTGGATGAGGAAGAAGTACGATATCGCAGAGCTTCCAGTCATTTTCCCAATCGGTATCAGGAGAATCGCTACAACGCTCGCCGCGGTTGTGGCGAGCCGTGCAACGAAAACCCGTTCCGTCTCAGTAGTTGAGGGCTGAAAATGAACATATATTCTGTTTGTGAACAACCATGCCACGCTCGTGAACGAGGTCGCGAGCGTCGACACAATAACCGCAAACAAGCCGAGGATGACACATGTACTCGCGATGGTTTCCAAAAATGATTCCCCGGAAAACCCCGGTTGGAGAGGAAGTCGGGCGGCAGGAATCGAACTGCTCCCCTCCGAAATGAGAAAGAGGAGCGCAAGAGAAACTCCTACGAGAGCAATCGCAAATCCAATCACTCTCTCGCGAGTGTTTCGCACAGAAAACAATTGTTGGCCAGACTGGTGGTCGATATTCCACATCCAAAGGCCCAGAAGGGGGGCTCCTATGAACGCGCTCGTCAAGGCCGAGCTCTGTGGAACACTATTCATTGCGGGATTCAGGTCCGGATGCAGAACCCAGACGGGGTGCACGCCGGAGATGAGAATGACAAGAACTCCGACGGCAAAGAGTAGAAACTGAAGAGTCTGTGTTCTCATGACCGCGCCGAATCCCCCTACCACGACGTAAATTCCCGTGAAGACGACGATAATCATCGTGGCCGTGTAATACTCGATATGCATAAGATCTTCAAAGACGAAGCCGGCGAGAAACAGCACCAGCAGCACCTGCACAACCGCGTAAAAGAGAATCAACGAGACAGAGAAGATAAGATTCAATTGCGAATTTCGAATCATAGCAAATGATGCGAGTGACCATCCAAATCGCGATTGGCCCACAAGAACACACAACGAGATCAGCCCTGCGATAATGAGCGTCAGCCAGAAGTATCTTGAAATGGATATCGAGTACATGAGCACCTGAAACCGGAAGAAATTGCTCAGGAAGAGTGAAGCGGCAACGGCCCACCATCCCATCTTCCTTCCAGCAAGGAAGTATTCATCGGTGCCTTTGCCTTCTCGCCACGCGAAATAGAGACCAACGACTAAGAGGAATGTGAGATAGAAGAGAAGAAGACTGCTATGTGGGTTGCTATGAGGCACGCCCGAGGTCTAGCACATGGCGTGCCACCAAGGAGTATGTGATTTACCGGCCCTTCGGAAAGAAAATAGTCGGCAATGAGGCGATTGTTATGAAAAAGATAATTTCCATCTTATTATCTTGAGTATCGGGATTTTGCACTTCCAGTTTCATTTCAGCCCCAATTCTTTGCACATTCTGTGGTAGTTCGATGGTGCAAGGCCAAGTTTCTTTGCGGCATCCGCATCTGATTCCGAGTGACGCCGGACATACACGAAGTACCGCTCCCTCATTTCCCGTTCCATCAGCTTCCACGGTGAAATGTTCGCGGGATCTCCGAACTCAATTGATGCGGCAGAGAATCCCGCACCCTTCTTCCCGGCGTACCCGAGCGCGTTTAAGATTACATCGTTGGTGATCACACTTTCGCCGGAAAAGAGAATTCGGTGCACCACGTTTTTCAGTTCTCGCACATTGCCGGGCCATTGATGTGTGATAACAATATTCATGGCACTCTTTTGGATTGTCGGCTTCGGCTTTCCCATGTCACTGCTGAAATCAGTGAGATAGTAGTCGAAGAGCACCGGAATGTCTTCAATCCTCTCACGCAGCGGGGGAACGTAGATCGGAACCACATTGAGTCGATAAAACAAGTCCTCGCGGAACCGCTTAGCTTTCACTTCTTCTTCCAGGTTCTTATTCGTCGCGGCAATAATCCGAACGTCCACTTTCGTTTTCGCTGTCCTTCCGATCTTTTCGATTTCTCCTTCCTGGATCACCCGCAGAAGCTTCACTTGGGCATTGAGCGGCAGCTCGCCGACTTCGTCAAGAAACAGAGTGCCTCGATGTGCTAATTCGAAAAGTCCGGCCTTTTTGGCGTTCGCTCCAGTAAAAGCGCCCTTCTCGTACCCGAACAACTCGCTTTCAATGAGATCCCCCGGTATGCTCCCGCAATTGATCGGAACAAAGTTCTCGTGTTTTCGCGGGCTTGAATAGTGAATAT
>CAYYHS010000531.1:0-2563 GCA_964471785.1 uncultured Chitinophagaceae bacterium | reverse complement strand
CAATAGCAAAGATGCAGAGCACCCGCACGAGGTTTTGCTCCCTTCGCGACGCAATGGCTCATCGAAATCAAGACATCGAATCGTGAGAAGTCGAATGATTGGATCGCAAGGGGAAAAAGAGGAAGGTAGGTCCGATATTTCTGCTCGACGAGGGGAAGGTGTTGGATGAACGATGTATGAATCTCCCTCGATTCGATAAGGGGCGACATCGCCCCTTTGATATGCAGAAGGGTGTAAATTGGCGCCTCGGGAAAAAGCTCGCACAACACTTCCAGGCATTTTTCCCCGCCGCGCATGCCGGTAAGCCAGTCATGCACGAGAGCGATACGAGGAGTTCGAGTCAATGTGGTCGACATCCGGGCAAAAATTGTTGGAAAAATATACGAAGATCGGCTCGAGAATCAAAGCTCTAGGAATGACGGCATCTCCTCATCTCGATCCCAATCTCTGATTGGGATTGGAGCGTGCAACAGTTTTGCTTAAGAACGACGTCCTCGCTGGTTCCGCTAGTTCCCAAACAGAGTTTGGGAACTAGGTGATCCGCACCACGACCGGAACTTGCGAAAGGGATCATCGCTCGCTATATTGAAAAACGAGCTAAGGAGAAGCCACGCCACACTCTGCACCCCAATGCAAACGTACGACCTTCAATTATATCGTTCATGGTTTCCGTTTCTCTCCACCGGGAAGATATGGATGAACCATGCCGCAGTCAGTCCGATGTCGCAGCGGGTGAGAGGGGCATTGGATCGCTTTCTTAACCGATGCGAAGTCGAAGAGATCGACGCTTTTATTTCCACACTTCCGATTGCGGCAAGAACGAAAGCGAACCTCGCAAAGCTGGTCGGTTCTACCCCGGATCGAATCGCTTTCACCGGCAACACGTCGGACGGCCTAAGCCTGCTTGCGGCGGGACTGCAGTGGCGGGCGGGAGACCGGATCATCCTCAACGACAGCGAGTTCCCTTCCAACATTGTCCCCTTCATTAACCTGAAACGGCTCGGGGTCGAAATCGATTTTATCAAAACCAACCACGGGGAGATTACCGCGGAGCAAATCGAAGCACTCATCACGCCCCGCACCCGTCTCGTCTCGCTGAGTTTCGTTCAATTCCTGTCCGGGTTCCGCGCCGACTTGTTTTCGATCGGCGAGCTTTGCAGAAACCGTGGTGTGATTTTTTGTGTCGACGCGATCCAGGGGCTCGGCGCAATGCCGCTCGACGTCGCAGCGATGAAGATCGACTTCCTGGCATGCGGGGGACCGAAATGGCTTATGGGATTGCTCGGCTTAGGGTTCATCTATATCTCAGAGGATCTGCAGATCCAGATTCACCAGGCGTACGCGGGTTGGATGAGCAACCGTAATTATTTCGGGGATTTTTTTCGATACAGAATCGATTTCGACGAATCGGCGCGCCGTTATGAAAATGGGACCATGAATCTAGCCGGGATCGTTGCGTTGTGTGAATCGACGGCGACCCTATTGGAAGTGGGGATCGAGAACATTCAGGCACATCTCTTCGACCTCACCGACAGGCTCATCTCCGCCATCGACGATGCAGGGTTCGAGCTAATCACTCCGAGGCAACGCGTTCATCGGGCGGGGATCGTTTCGTTCAAATGCCCCAAGGCCGATTCGCTTCTTGAATTGCTGAAAGAGAAGAATATCTTCGTTTCTTTGCGCGAGGGGATGATTCGCGTGTCGCCCCATTTCTACAATTCAATCGATGAAGTAGAAGCGCTCCGAACAGTTCTCCTCCACCACAACACATCGGTGGCGGCATGACAATACTCCTGGGACTTTTGCTTGCCATTGTTGCTTTTGCCTTCGCATGCACTCTGGTTATTTTCGTGGCTGGACCGATTATGGTGCTGAATCCGCGCCGGCGCGGGGAAGATTTTTATAAGGAGCGGGACGAGCCACTCACACCTGCAGACCTCAACGACCCGTTTGAGGAATTCTGGTTCAACAGTGCCAACGATCAGCGGCTTCACGCATGGTTTCTTCCTTCAGATCAACCCGTCCGCGGGACGATCTTCTATCTTCACGGAGTGGGAGACAACAAGATCAGCGGGCTGCGCCTCGCCCACGTCTTTCGCGCGAGGCATTTCAACGTGATGATGTACGATTCGCGCGCGCACGGGAAAAGCGAAGGGCGTTTCTGCACATACGGCTTCTATGAAAGATTTGACGTGGCGAAAGCGATCGACTCTCTTGCTGCGCGGGGAATCTCTTCCATCGGCAAGATCGGCCTCTTCGGAACGTCGATGGGAGCAGCGATCGCAGTTCAGGCGGCAAGCATCGAACCGCGTGTCCGCGCTGTTGTGGCGGAAGGATGTTTTACAAGCCTTCGAACGATCACGGTTGACTACCAAAAGAGGCTCTTGTGGATGCCGTGGCACTTTCTGCGGAACGTCGCGATGAAACGGTCGGAGCACATCGCGCATTTCAGCCATCACGAGGTCTCCCCTCTTCGGGCTCTCGCGACGGTGAACGTCCCCATTCTGTTCATCCACGGCAAAAGCGACGCCCGCATACGGTATCAGTACAGTGAACAGCTATT
>CAYYHS010000530.1:0-2566 GCA_964471785.1 uncultured Chitinophagaceae bacterium | reverse complement strand
GCCGCGCAATACCGCGTCGTCGGATATTATCCGATGTGGGAACGGACAACCTTGCCAGCGTCGTCTGTACATTTTGATGTTCTCACTCATATCAACCATGCGTTTGCCTGGCCGAACACAGACGGAACGATCGCTTCGGACGATGCCGTCGTCGATACGGCCCTTATCAACGCAACACACCGCGCCGGCCGAAGGATTCTTCTCTCCTTCGGCGGGGCAGGAACGACTCAGACCAATAACTTTGCGACAGTGACTGCGGACTCATCGCTCCGTAAATTGTTTATCAATAATATTGTCTCTCGTTTGAAGGCGGCTCATTATGACGGTGCGGATCTGGACTGGGAGGGACCGGCAGACCTCCCTCAGAAAGCAAACGAAGTCGCCTTTGTGAAGGGCTTGCGCGCAGCCTTTCAAGCAGTTGATACGACCTGGCTCATCACGATGGCAATCGGCGCTTCGGATTGGTCGGGCCAATGGAGAGATTTTGCGACGCTGAGGCTTTATGTCGACTGGTTCAATGCCATGGAATATGATTTTCATGGGAGCTGGAGCGCCATTGCCGGGCACAATGCGCCACTGAACACAGGGACTGACCCGAACAGCGACCCGGATGCCTATTCGATCGTTCAAAGCATTCAATACCTTGCCGGGACCAGGGCGATACCGAAGCAACAATTAGTCCTTGGCCTCCCGTTCTACGGTAAGCAATTCGGCACCGCAACGCTTTACACCTCCTACGCCGGAGAGGTAGATCTTGCGTACCGGGACATCGTAAGCACTCTCCAGACCGGAACCTGGGTGTACAAATGGGATAGCGGGTCCAATGCTCCTTATTATGTCTCCTCCTCGCCGCCAAAAATGATTACGCTCGACGATTCTGCATCCATCGCCCTCAAGTGCCAATATGCAAAAACTCAGGGTCTATCCGGAGTGATGATTTGGGAAATCAGCCAGGATGTTATCGGCCGAACCCAGCGGCTTCTGGACGTTGTGCGCGATCAGTTGACAACGACCGGTGTTGCACCCGAGAATAAACCGGACCTCATTCCGGCAGCGTTCGCGCTGTTGAACAACTATCCGAATCCGTTCAATCCATCGACCACAATAAAATTCAGTTTGGCCAATGGGGCCAATGTCTCGATCAAGGTCTACGATCTGCTTGGTCGTGAAGTCGCAACCCTTCTCAATGAGTACAGGGCAGCCGGCGTCGGGAGCGTTCGTTTCGATGCCTCGATGTACAACATTGCCAGCGGCGTCTATTTCTACCGGATACAGGCGGGGTCGTTAGTGCAGACAAAGAAAATGATATTGATGCAGTGAGTTTTCAGTAATGCCGAACGATAGGAGCACGATGTGCCCGACGATACTTCATTAAAGCCAAGACATCCCGCCCTCTGGGTGCCGACGCTCTACACGGCGGAAGGATTGCCGTTTGTTGTCGTCAACGTCGTCTCGGTGTTGATGTACAAAAGCATGGGTAAGACAGACGCAGAGATAGCTTTTTTCACCACGCTCGTTGCGCTCCCCTGGATGCTGAAGCCTTTGTGGGGCCCTCTGCTCGAAATGTTTAAGACGAAAAAATATTTTGTCGTCGCAACACAGTTTGTTGGCGGCATAACCTTCGGGATGCTTGCGCTGACGCTGCAGCTCCCGGGCTTCTTCCAATGGTCCCTTGTCCTCTTTGGCATCATCGCCTTTACCTTTGCCACGCACGACATTGCGGCAGACGGAGTCTACGTCAACGTGCTGACCGATAAGCTGCAGGCGCAGTATGTTGGATGGCAGGGAGCATTTTACAACGTTGGGAAAATTCTCTCTCAGGGCGTTTTTGTCATCATTGCGGGAAAACTTGAAAAGAGCATCGGCGTCATCCCCGCCTGGTCTATTGTCATGGGGATGTTTGGAGCGATTCTTGTACTCCTGAGCCTCTATCATGCGAAGTTTCTTCCATCAGGCGGCATCGCAGGGAATATTCAAAGCGCTCGGGATGCATTTGCTACGTTCGCCGACGTCGTCAGAACTTTCTTCCAAAAAAAATATATCTGGTGGGGGATTATTTTTCTGGTTCTTTATCGATTTGCCGAGGGGCAGGCGATAAAGATTGTTCCTCTCTTTATGCGTGCAGCCCGAGATCATGGCGGGCTAGGACTTTCAACTGAAGAGATAGGATTGCTGTATGGTTTTTTCCCCCCGCTGGCATTCATTCTTGGTTCGGTGCTCTCCGGCTACTTCACCGCAAACCGGGGGCTTCGAAAATCGCTCTTCGTCCTCTGCGCATTCTTTAATATCCCCTTTGCAGTCTATACGTTTTTGGCGATAGCTCAGCCCTTAAATTTCTACGTTATTGAATCCGCTGTCGTGTTCGAGTATTTCGGTTATGGATTCGGGTTCATCGGCCTTACGTTGTTCATGATGCAGCAGATTGCTCCCGGTAAATACAAAATGGCTCATTACGCATTCGCGACGGCGTTGATGGCGTTAGGCTTCAACATTCCCTCGATGGTCAGCGGACTCTTGAGCGACTTCCTCGGGTACAGGGAATTCTTCATTTGGGTGATCATTGCAA
>CAYYHS010000529.1:0-2569 GCA_964471785.1 uncultured Chitinophagaceae bacterium | reverse complement strand
ACACATCAAGCCCGATCAGTTCATTCTGGGTGAAGCGCCGGCGACCGGTCCAGGGACCGAGACGATATTTGCAGATCAAAATGGAGGCGCTGACGCAGCGTACGACTGGAACCTGCTGCACAATGTTATCCAATCATACGCGATCTCGTCACTGAATGACAATGTGACAAATTATGGGGGAGACACAATGGGATTCGTGCCTGGTCCGAACGCTCGCTTCATGCGCTTTCTCGAAAACCACGATGAAGACCGAATAGCGTATACGTACGGCTCATACGTCAAGACAATGCCGATGGGGACTATGATTTTTACAGTGCCGGGAATACCGATGATTTATTCGGGGCAGGAAGTTGGCTTCGGGTTGGGCATCAGCAACTTTGACCAGCGCCGCCGAGGCATCATAGATTGGAATAGCGGCGGAAAAAGTCTTCTCAGTCCTCATTACCAGCGGCTTGCGTGGATTCGAGGGACCTATCCTGCTTTTTCGACGCTAACTTTTAATCGGCTTGCAACATTAAATCCCAACGTCTACGCTTATACTAGGCCATTCCTCGATCAGAACGGAGTTGCCGTGGAAAACTTCAGCGGAGTGCCTGCAACAGTTTCTATAACTCTCAACGGAAGCGGTTCAGGCGCCAATCTCTATCTGACAGGCGGAGCGATCAATGGGAAAACATATTACCTGAACGACGTCTACAACGACACAGCATACGCGGTAAGTTTTGGGAGCGGTTTATTGAAGTTCAGTCCTGTATTACCGGCATTTGGATCGGCGGTATATATCCTGGCCGATTCCGTCTTCCATCTAACAGTGCCGACGCTTACATCCGTCTCAGCTAGCAGCCAAGCAACTGCTCCGCATACTTTTGCTCTCGAACAAAATTTTCCAAACCCGTTTAATCCAACAACGATAATACGGTACTCAGTCCCTCGGTCGGCAAAGGTGTCGCTGACGGTTTACGACGTTCTCGGGCGAGTGGTAGCGGTGCTGGTAGATGAACAAAAAAGCGCCGGGACGTATACCGCAGAGTTTGACGCGAGATCTCTCGCGTCTGGCGTCTATTTATGCCGCCTCACTACAAACAACGATACTGAAGTGAGGCGAATGATGCTGCTGAAGTAAGAATTGAAGTACTGGAATGCCTATTTTTGTATTTATAAATGAGTACGTTGTTCAGTTCGCAATTAGAAATATTGCCCGAGGATATTTTAAGCTTTCACTTTTGAGCACTGACTCGCGGATGAAGAATTCGCTGCCACACGATCACCGTCCGGAGGTTACCTTCGCATGAGCATTGGAGACCAACCAGAGTTCGTTCCACATTGGCCTCGTCGGGCAATCTTTTATCAGATATTCCCGGAACGGTTTGCTAACGGGGATCCTTCAAATGACCCTCCCGGAGTTGAGCCCTGGGGTGCTCGGCCAAAGGTCAACAACTACTTCGGCGGCGATCTCCGTGGAATCATCGACCATCTTGACTATATCGCGAATCTTGGTGCGAACGCGATCTACCTCAACCCGGTCTTCGCCTCAGCGAGTAATCATAAGTACTACACCTCCGACTATCTCAAAATAGATCCAGCTTTTGGCACGAACGACTTGTTCAAAAAGCTCGTCGCGGCTTGTCATGAAAAGAAAATCAGACTCGTGATTGACGGCGTTTTCAACCATACAGGGACCGACCATTGGGCATTTCAGGACATCGTGAAGAACGGGGAGAATTCGAGATACATCGGCTGGTACAACATCTACTCATTTCCGGTCATCGTACGACCTTCGAACCCGAATTACGAATGCTGGTGGGGTTCGGGCAGGTTGCCCAAATTAATGGTAGAGAACCCTGAAGTGAAAGCGCACCTTTTTGAAGTGACGAAATACTGGACGGAGATGGGAATTGACGGATGGAGATTAGATGTTCCGAATGACATTCCTCACGAGTTCTGGGTTGAATGGCGTTCCTTTGTGAAGGGAATCAATCCCGAGTGCTACATTGTGGGTGAAATCTGGGGCGACGCAAGCGAGTGGCTACGAGGAGATCAATTTGATGGGGTGATGAACTACGAGTTTAGAAAGGCCTGTCTCGATTTCTTTTGCCGCGGAACGGCTGCACCGTCTGAGTTCGATGCGCAGTTAGCGTCGACACGATCTCATTATCCTGCTGAGGTAAACTATGTTCTCCAAAACCTGCTGGGAAGTCACGATACGGAACGCTTCTTAACCCTCTGCAATCGGGAAGTCTGGAGGTTGAAGTTAGCGGTCCTATTCCAAATGACGTACGTCGGCGCACCGATGGTTTACTACGGAGATGAAGTTGGATGGAGGGAGGGAAGGATCCGGATTGCAGGCGAACGATGGTCTGGGACCAAACGAAATGGAACAGCAACCTTCTTGGATATTATGGGCAACTTATGAAGTATCGAATGGAGAGCGACTCCCTTCTATTCGGAGACTATTCGGCACTTGTTGTCGATGATTCGAGAAGCGTCTACGTCTACTGCCGACGCTTCAATGAAGAGAGCGCTTATGTTATTCTCAATCTGGGCGCTGAGTCGCGAACCGTGAGTGTGC
>CAYYHS010000528.1:0-2571 GCA_964471785.1 uncultured Chitinophagaceae bacterium | reverse complement strand
CGGTGCGGCCCGGATTGTTGAACGCACGCCTGAAACTGTTGATGAATCTCCGGGTTGCCAGGAACAGGAGTGCGTTCACGTCTGGTCCTCGGTAAGGCGAAGGAAGACCTCTTCGAGGGAGTTGTCTTTCATTGCCGCTTGTTGCCGAAGCTCACTGACGGTTCCTTCGGCGAGTTTCTTCCCCTGTTGCATGATGACGACTCGATCGCAGAGTTTCTCTGCCGTATCCAGTTGATGTGTGGAGATGAGGAGGGTGGCTCCCTCAGACCGCAACCGGTACAATTCGGTCTTGAGGGTAAACTGACTTTTTGGATCGAGGCCCACCATCGGCTCATCGAAGAGGAAGATTTTCGCGCGATGCACAAAAGCGCAGGCGATCATCAGCTTCTGTTTCATCCCCTTTGAGAGCGAAACGCAGAGCTCATTTTCTTTTTCCTTCAGATCAAACCGAGTGAGCAGATCGTCTATCGTGTTATTGAAGACCTCGAGCGTATTGTAACACATTGCAATGAATTTGATATGCTCGCGAACGGTGAGCAAGTCGTAGGGGTTTGGCGTCTCGGGGACGAATGCCATGAGTCGTTTCGCCTCGCTCTCATTGGTATAAAGATCAAATTCATCAGCAGAAATTCGCCCGCCGTCAGGACGCAGAATGCCGCACACGCATCGAAGGGTCGTAGTTTTTCCGGCGCCGTTTTGTCCGAGGAGGCCGACGATTTCGCCGGGCTGGAGATCGAACGAGAGATCATCGACCGCTTTGACGCCGTCGTAGTGTTTGGAAAGGCGCGATATGGAGAGCATGGCCCTCATGCCTGCTGGTACGACATTGCCTGGAGGACCATAATGCGCTTGCTAATCGGAGGATGCGTTCCGAATAATTCTGCAACAAAGCCTTCTTTCCCATTGACGGTGCTCCCCAGAGGGTCTGCGATACAAAGGCTCGCGGTTCCCTTTTTGATCGAACGCGTCGGCTCGACGGCCTCGTCGATCTTCTTCAACGCCGAGGCGAGCGCTTTTGGATTTCTGGTCAGCTCCGCACCGGATGCATCTGCAAGGTATTCACGCTGGCGCGAAACTGTCATTGCGAGAATGCGAGCGATCACCGGAGCCACAATAAGCCCGACGAGCCAGAGAACCAAAAGGATGGCTCCTGCGTTTCCGCGCGAGGACGAACTTCTTCTTCGGCCAACGCCGAATCTTCCCGCCCTCAGGCCCGATTCCGAGAGGAGCAGCACCGCGCCTACGAGGGCGGCCACCACCGTCATCATCCTGATATCATAGTTGCGCACATGGCTCATTTCGTGTCCGATGACTCCCTGCAGTTCTTCACGGTTGAGTTTTTCGAGGAGGCCTTCCGTCACTGCGATGCACGCGTGCTCGGGGTCTTTGCCGGTTGCGAATGCATTCGGATCGGGGTCTGGAATTACGTACAATTGAGGTTTTGGCAATCCTGAGGCGATAGACATTTCCTCGACGACATCCCGATAGACCTTGTACTTCGGATCGCTCTCGTCAATTGGGATGGCATCGGATGAGGTGAGAACCCTCGACGCACCCGCCTCCAGACTCGAGACGGCGCTCCAGGCGCCGAAACAAAGGGCCACGATGGTGGCGATCGGAATACTTAGACCGCCATTGCCGAAACGGAAAAAATAGACATCGAATCCGTAGCCCAGAAATCCGACAAACAATGCGAACAATACCATCACCAACATCGTATTGCGCTTATTGGCGCTTTGCTGCTCGTAGATGTTTCGCGACATCATATTTGGAGCCCCCTATTTTTTCAACGAAAGGTCGACAGTCGGTACCTCGCGCTCTCCCGCATCCTTAACTTCAAAAAGCTCCGACGGCTGGAACTTGAAGATTCCGGCGATAATATTTCCGGGGAAAACCTGCTGGGCAATATTAAATTTGGTAGCGATATCGTTATAAAACTGCCGAGCGAAGCTGATTTTATTCTCTGTACTTGTCAGCTCTTCCTGCAATTGCTTGACGTTCTCGTTCGCTTTTAAGTTGGGATAATTTTCCGCAAGGGCGAAGAGGCGCGAGAGTGCACCGCTCAGTTCACCTTCCTTTACTGCTGCATCAGCAACGCCGGTAGCCGAAACTGCTGCATTCCGAGCCTTGATGACTTTTTCCAGCGTTTCTTGCTCGAACTCCATGTATCCTTTCACCGTGTTGACGAGATTCGGTATCAGGTCATGGCGGCGTTTGAGTTGTATGTCAATTTGCTTCCATCCATTGAGAACTTGATTTCGAAGCGTCACGAGGGTGTTGTATTGCGCTATGATCCAAAAGATGAGAATAACGACGAAGGCGAAGAAGATTAGGATTGGTCCCATCGAAGGCCTCCCGATGATAGAAAGAGTGTATGGTGAGCGGAATAACAGTGTCAATATAGCGAGCCGTCACGAAAATTGCAAAAGGCGGGATGGGGGGCATTGTCAGAAACCAGTGCCGCTTCTAAAAAATAAGATTGTAGTTCTGGAAAATGTTTCTTCCATTAGCAACCTACCCCACCCTAGCCCTCCCCTTTTAGGGGAGGGAAATTCCTCTCCCCCTGTGCCG
>CAYYHS010000527.1:0-2573 GCA_964471785.1 uncultured Chitinophagaceae bacterium | reverse complement strand
CTTCATCGTGAACGAAGATGGAAACACGCCCGCGAAGGAAGAGTTGTGCAGAAAGCTCGGAATCCAATATATCGTGCTAAAACGAATTCCGCATGGCACGTTGCCGATTCGATCTACGACATCTCTGAAAGATGAATGCACAATGCCATACAGAATTGATTTGGCCGGCGGATGGCTGGATCAGCCATATGTCGGAAGATTCGCGCGGGGTCCTGTCCTGACAATTTCGATAGAGCCGACGGTTGAGTTCAATGAACGAAGCGGAATGGCCACGAGCACCAGGAGGAAGGCAATTGAACTCTGGCACTTCGATATCCCTGCAGGGGACAAAGAACAACTGGCCAAAATTCTTTTTAGCTACGAAAACCCGCCCGGAACCAAGGTCGTTGCCGGGTCTCAGGATTCTATCGGTATCGTGATGTCGGGCTTGAACAGAATTGATTACAAAGGAGGGTACTGGCCCGTGCACATTATATCAGTGCATGATGAAGACATCCTCTCATGGATTGAAGATCATTTGTCTCTCATCACTCTCGGGCCGCGCGAGTCAGCATATGATGTGCTCGATAACACTGAAATAAATCAGGAGAATGCCGAAGCCCTGAAGAGAGCTTCTGAAAAATGTTGGGAGGCTGTTGTGAGAAAAGACCTCAGGGAGTTTGGTGAATACTTAAAAGGATCTTTTCAGGCGCAGACCAAAATGTTTCCGAATATGGTTTCTCAAGACACGTTTTCGATCATCAATAAATACAAGGATACGGCTCTTGGCTGGAAATTATCCGGGGCGGGCGGAGGCGGGTATCTCATATTCGTTTCCGACAAACCAATGAGGGGCGCGATGAAGATTAAGATCAGAAGAAAAACTCAATAGCACTGCGCCCGAGAGGCCTCTTTCGCGTTGTCTGCGATCGAGATGCTTCGCGGTACTGTGTTCACTGGCGGAGGAATGAGTAATGAGTGTATCCAAGATTTTCAGAGCTGACGATGGTAAGAGTTATTTTGTGACGTTTGCGCTCGTCAGCACGCTATTTTTGTTGTGGGGAACCTGCAACGGTATGATCGACGTGATGGATAAACATTTCCAAGATCTTTTGCATCTCTCCAAAGCACAATCGGCGTGGGTTCAGTTTGCACACTATGTGGGGTATCTCGTGATGGCGCTACCGGCTAGCTGGCTCGCCCGCAGACTTGGTTATAAAGGTGGCATCATAGCAGGATTGATGTTAGTATCGGTGGGCGGGTTCTGGTTTATTCCCGCGACACATATCGCGGCATTCTGGGCTTTTCTTCTTGGTGTATGTGTCATCGCGATGGGATTGACAGTTCTGGAAACCGTAGCAAATCCATATACAACAGTTCTTGGTCACCCCCAATTTGCGGCAACACGCATCAACCTGGCGCAATCATTCAACGGTGTCGGTTGGATCCTCGGCCCGATCATCGGCGGTACATTCTTTTATTCCTCCGGTGGGGCTGAAGTTGCTCAGACACAACTTTATATTCCATATCTGGCGGTGGCATGTATTGTTCTTCTCATGGCGACGGTCTTTTACTTTGCCAATGTTCCCGATCTGAATACGGAAGATGAATACCATTTGAGTGATTCCGCTTCCGCCGGTCTCAAGCGCTCAATCTGGTCGCATCCTCATTTTACCGGCGCCGTCATTGCGCAGTTTCTCTATGTCGCTGCACAGGCGGGCATCTTTAGTTTCTTCATTAATTACGCGATTGAGGAAATTCCTTCGATTCCAGGAGGGGTAGCAAACAGTTGGCTCTTCAACGGTCGTGCGGGATTGCGCGCGGGCGGCTACTTTATCAACGAAAAGGGGGCGACCTTTCTCCTCGGTACCGTTGGTTTTCCTCTTTTCCTTCTCGGGCGAGCGACGGGCGCCGGGATTCTTAGAAAGTTGAAACCACATCGCGTGCTCGGGACATACGCGCTTGTCAATGTGTTGCTGTGTGGGATTGTTGCTGCAAAGATGGGCTGGATATCGGTCACTGCGGTTTTTCTCTGCTTCTTGTTTATGTCAATCATGTTTCCAACGATCTTCGCACTGGGCATCTACGGTCTCGGTCCGGACGCGAAAAAGGCATCGGGTTTTATTGTCATGGCTATCATCGGCGGAGCGATTATGCCCAAGTTGATGGGTTATCTTGGAGATATCTACAATATGTCCGTCAGTTTCCTTATGCCGATGGGTTGCTTCTCAGCAATAGCAGCCTACGGTTATTTATGGTCCTGGCTGAGCAAGACTGATACCAAGATAGAACTATCCACGGGAGGCGGTCAATAAAAAAAGGCCCGACTTGAGCCGAGTCGGCGTGTGACCATCGAGTAAAAGGTCGTTACTTCGCCACGATCAACTTCCTCGTCTGTTCAAAGCTGCCGGCCTGCATCGGATACAGAGACACGCTTGATGCAAGACCGGAAGCATTGAATGTGACATTGTCTGCATCGGTTTCTCTCTCGCTGTTCACCAGTTCAGTTCTATTATACCTGAGTGTTTTGCAAACACGGTAGGATCATTGTTCCAACGGCTCTCAGTCGAAACATTGTTTATTGAGCCAGGGCG
>CAYYHS010000526.1:0-2581 GCA_964471785.1 uncultured Chitinophagaceae bacterium | reverse complement strand
TCCCAAGAAGAGTCCGTATAAATTGCTGCTGGCGGAATTTACCGCCTTCCATGTCGAATCCGGCCTCATCTCCCACAACGCTTGACGACTCAGGTAGGTGAACATCGGTACCCACACATTCCCCGACGGATCCGTCGCGGTCTTCCCTATGACAACGGTAGTCGGTTTGTCGGCTCCGGGGAAACCGGGGTAGCTGTCATCAAAAGTCCGAACAACGTTTCCATTCCCGTCAACGAGAACGATACCCCTGCCCCACGACCCTATCCACTTGGAGTTGTTCGGCCCGACGCTGACGCAGAAAAATTCGTTTGTTTGCAGCTGAGGAGTTGTGGCGACGTTGTAATCTCTCCAGCTTTTCCCGTCGAATGAATAGAACCCTCGTCCAGTCCCGTGCCCCCCAGGCCCCGCTGAAGCCGCCCACACAACACCCGCATCATCGACCGCAATGCTGGGGAAAAAGTTGGTCGCCGGTCCGTTGGTAAGGTACTGGTTCCATTGAGTTCTGGAGGTGTTGAGCGTACTGATTCCGGCATCCTGGCAGCCGATAAATGGACGTCCCGTCGAATCGACGGCAGCGCATGTGATGGTTGCCGGCGTCGTTACGCCATATACTGACACTGAATTTGCGGGAGAAAGAACGAGCAGGTTGTTCAGGCCGGCCATATAAAGCGCCGAATCCGTGCTCACCAGCGATACCAAAGGCTGACCAGCTCCGGGCACTTGTACCCAAGATCCTCCCTGATACACATAGGCTCCCGAGCTTGACGCGGCATAGACAGCTCCATGAAAAGCGGCCATGCCCGATACTGAAGCCGGAACTGCGAACGAATCCCACGATTCAGGCGCGGCGAGATTGGTCGCGCCTACTCGCGAGACTGCGATCCCTCCCGAGGTGCCGACAAAGACTCTTCCGTTGAGGATTGTCAAACAGGTGACATTAGGATGAGAGAGTAATCCGAAATTACCGTACGTGTCATGAAACTCAAATTTCGCCAGGCTGAAGACACTGACCCCGAACGCCGTCGCGATGTAGACCGAATCGCCGTGCATGAAAAACGCATTGATGCCTTTTTGAGATTGCAGAGACACGGCGATGTCGCCAAGATATCTCCACGAATTAGACGCGGGCGAGTAGATGTCGATTGAACCCGATCTCTCCCCAACCCAAACGGAGCCTTGTTGATCGAGCCCGATTGCAGAAACATCATTCCCCGTCAGACCCTCGGAGTTCGTGAATTTCTGAAAGGCAGAGTCTCCTACCGTAAAGCGGAGGACGCCTCCCGTCGTTCCAATCCATTCTGCATTTCTTGCGCTCGCGAGCCCGATCACATTGTTCATATATGTGTAGTTCTTCCAATCACCGATTCCAGCATTTGCATTGCGCACTCCGGGGAACAGGCCTGCGCAAAGAACTGATAACCCCATGAGAATTTCCTTTTTCATACACAACTCCTTCTTTTAAACGTCGGAAGAAACTGTTGAAACATGCACTGTGTATTGTATCAAAAGATGTGTGCTTAGTTCCTTTTCGGCTTGTTGATGAGTTGTGTATAGAGGTTTGCCATCGTGATAGCCCCGTGTGCAGCATCCCAGCCCTTGTTGCCGACGGAGCCGCCCGAACGTTCCATCGCCTGGTCGTATGTGTCGGTCGTTAGAATTCCAAAAAGCAGCGGGATTTTTCGCTCCCGGGCGAGACTGCCGATTCCACGGGCACATTCCTGCGCAATGTACTCGAAGTGCGGCGTTTCGCCCCGTATGATTGCTCCAAGGCAGACGACAGCGTCATAATCGCCGTTCAGCGTAATGAGGGACGCCACACCCGGTATCTCAAATGCTCCGGGACAATAGTAAATATCGACGTCGCCATCGGTATTCACTCCATGCCGTTGGAAACACTCGACGGCTCCATCCAACAATCTCTTCGTGACGGTCTGGTTGAACTGACTCACGATGATCGCGAATTTTTGACCCCCGCTCGAGACGCCTCCCTCAAACACCCTGGGCATACAAATCACTAGTCCTGTAAGATTGATTTACGACGACTTGTGCAAGAACAAACGCCGCTTCATCGTGTCGACTTTATTCTCGTCGACGAAGAATGATCCGAGAGACCCGTCATCATTTTTTTTGCCCCCGTGGAAATCCGAGCCCCCGCTTTCGAGAAGATAGTACTCGCTGGCAACACCCCGGTAATGCGCAACGTGTTCCGGTGAGTGAGAAGGATGGATAACTTCAATTCCGTCGATCCCTGCTTTGATGAGATGCTGCAGCATGCCATCCGTCGTGTATCGGCCCGGATGGGCAAGGAAGGAGAGGCCTCCGGAGGAGGCGATGAGCTGAACTGCTTCTGCTGGAGAGAATTGAAATTTTCGTTCGTACGCAGGCCCGCCGTTGCCGATGTACCGATCGAACGATTCCTGATACGATTTTGTGTGGCCTTCATCGACCATCGCGGCGGCAATGTGCGGGCGTCCGACGGAACCCGTCCCTGCGTGTTCCATGACGGATTCAATTCTCAACGGCACTTGAAGACTATTGAGTTTTGCGACGATCCGTTCAGCGCGCTTGATTCTTTCGTGAC
>CAYYHS010000525.1:0-2582 GCA_964471785.1 uncultured Chitinophagaceae bacterium | reverse complement strand
GCAAGCTGACCGACATCCCCAAGGACAGCGGAACGATCATCAAGTTTGGAACGAAGCCGGTGATTCTTCTCCGAACTGCGAAGGACGAGCTGAAAGCATTCTCGGCAACGTGCACGCATCTCGATTGCACGGTCCAATATCGGAAGGACTTCGGACTTATCTGGTGTGCGTGCCACAACGGGAAATATGATTTTAACGGGAGAAATGTTTCCGGTCCTCCTCCCCGGCCGCTCGAGGAATACAAAGTCAACGTTCAGGGGGGAGAAGTCTTTATCTCCAAAAAATCATGAAAAAACGATTGAAGGTATTGTACGACTGGGTCAACGAACGTGTCAAGCTGGATGACCTTGTCGAGTTCATGGGAAAGAAATATGTTCCCGTACATCGCCACTCTGTCTGGTATTATTTTGGCGGAGTTTCCCTCTTTCTTTTCGTCATCCAGGTGGTTACAGGAATTCTGCTGTTGATGTATTACAAGGGGAGCGAGGAATTTGCGTTTGAGAGCATCCAGTTTATCATGTCGAAAGTGCAATTTGGATGGTTGATCCGGTCAATCCACAGCTGGACTGCCAACCTCTTTATCTTGACGGCGATGATTCATATGTTCAGCGTTTTCTTTGAAAAGTCGTACCGGAAACCGCGCGAGATTACCTGGCTAACCGGGATGCTCATGTTTTTCCTGATGCTTGGATTCGGTTTCAGCGGTTATCTTCTGCCGTGGAACGAGCTGGCGTATTTCGCGACGAAAGTCGGCACTGATATCGCTGGTGTTGTTCCAATAGTCGGAAGGCCGATCATGATGTTCCTCCGCGGCGGCGAAGAAGTCACAGGCGCGACACTTTCGCGGTTTTTTGGTTTTCATGTTGCAGTCTTTCCGGGGATCTTCACGGTGCTTCTGGGGATACACCTGCTTCTGATCCAGCGGCAGGGAATGAGTGAACCCCAAACTTCTGAAACCGAGGCGGGGGCTTCGCCGAAGACGATGCCTTTCTTCCCAAATTTCGTTCTCCGCGACTTACTCCTATGGCTCATCGTCCTGAACCTTCTTGCGATCCTCGCGGTTTTCTTCCCCTGGGAATTGGGGAAGAAGGCAGACGCATTTGCTGCAGCTCCAGCCGGGATCCGGCCAGAGTGGTACTTTCTTTTCATGTTCCAGTCGCTGAAGCTGATTCCCGCTAAGCTATGGATTATTGACGGCGAGGTCTTCGGTATCATGCTCTTCGGTCTCGCAGGATTTCTCTGGATGCTGGTTCCCTTCTGGGACAGGAAGAGTGCACGCGGCGAAAAGAACCGCTTCATCACTTACATCGGCATGTTCGTCGTCTTCTACATCATTCTCCTCACCATCATCGGATGGGCCTCATGAGACTACAACTTTCTCTGCTCATTCCGATCTCGACAATGATCTTTACGTGGCAGTCCCATCTCTTTGCTGGGGACCAGTGCATAACGTGCCATGAAGCGATGGAAGATGCTCCATCGAAAATGTTCAAGCACGACGTTCATGCGGCGAAAGGGCTGTCGTGTGCAGATTGTCACGGAGGGAATTCCAAATCCGAAGATGCCGAAGTTGCGATGAGCAAGAAGGAAGGATTCATTGGAGTTCCCAAAGGGGATGAGATATCGAAGATGTGCGCGGGCTGCCACGCGGACGCAGAAGCGATGAGGCGGTATGGCTCGCAGCTCCCCACGAACCAGTGGGACAACCTTCAGACGAGCGTCCACGGTAAGCTTGCGACGAACGGGAAGGAACATATCGTTCAATGTATCACCTGTCACTCGGCGCACGGGATCGTTCACGTAACAGACGCCGCTTCCCCGGTGTATCCGCTAAACGTCGTGAAGACATGTACCAAGTGTCATGCGAACGCGACATATATGCGAACCTACAATCCGTCGATCGCCGTCGATCAATTGGACAAATACAAGACGAGCGTGCATGGCATCCGGAATGCGAAGGGTGATGCACGCACCGCGGAGTGCGCAAGCTGCCATGGTAGTCATGACATCCGCTCTGCAAACGATCTGAAATCAAAAGTCTATCCTACCAACATCCCATCAACATGCGCCCATTGTCACAGCAACTCTGACTTGATGAAGAGATACGGAATTCCTGCTGACCAGTATGTCAAATTTGCGCGCAGCGTGCATGGCATTGCGCTTCTTGAAAAAAATGATGTCTCGGCCCCTGCATGCAACAGTTGCCACGGCAATCACGGAGCAGCCCCTCCGGGAGTTGAATCAGTCTCGAAAGTGTGCGGAACATGCCATGCATTGAACGCAGACCTGTTCTCTTCAAGTCCGCACAAAAAAGCGTTCGATGATCGTAGGCTGCCTGAGTGCGAGACGTGTCACGGCAACCATGAAATCCTTGCTGCAACCGATAGCATGCTCGGAGTTGCTCCAGACGCATTGTGTAGCAGATGTCACAAAGGCGACGACAACGCGCTCGGCTATAAGGTCGCTCTTGCGATGCGCCAGCTTGCCGATAGTCTCAAAGATGCAGAAGTCAAAGGGCGAATCTTGGTCGATGACGCCGAACAAAAAGGGATGGAAGTTTCGGAGGCCAAGTTTAAGCTTCG
>CAYYHS010000524.1:0-2590 GCA_964471785.1 uncultured Chitinophagaceae bacterium | reverse complement strand
CCTACAGCAAGGAGAAGCTGGAACAGCTAAGGCTGAAAGGATTGGAAGAAGCGGGAAGGTTGGAAGGGGAAGATCTGTGAGAATTAAGAAATCAGAACTAAGAGTTATGAATGAAGAATCAAACACTAAGCACTAAAATCAAGAACCAAGAACCAAGAACCAAGGACTAAGAACCAAGAACCAAGAACCAAGAACACTTACCCACCAAAAATAAAAGAGAGTTGATCCGTAATGCGAATCAACTCTCCTTTGTTTTGGCTGCCCCGCTAGGGTTCGAACCTAGACTCTTCTGATCCAGAGTCAGACGTGTTGCCAATTACACTACGGGGCAAGGTCTAATAATTTAAGAAACGAAGAGGTCGAAGGCAAGACTATTTTGCCGCTTAAGAATATCCTCCGGGGAGTCAATGCGAGAGCCATCCTCGATGCGAAACCGAACCCAGAATAACTCGTACCAACCAGATCAATCCCTACTAGTAACTGAAAAACATTCTCGTACTAAGTGGAGCAACGAGCTCAAAAAACCCAATATCTACGGTACGGAAAACGATTTTTCGAACCTCGATGTTATTATGTAGATCTTCTGGAGCCATCTCTCCGCGAAGCTTCGAAATGGCTCAGTGCGAAGAAACCGATCCGAGCGCTGGGTTTTAGAAGAATAACTCGATTAGTATGATAAAAAAAACGGCCCTGAATACTGGGCCGTTTGCATGAAATCGGGGTGAGAATTACCAAGTCCAAACGACGCAACAACAACCGGCTGTTTACACCATACTGTTGTCAATTAACGTAAATCCATAACCGAGAATCTTTTTGCTCATCTCGGACATACAGCACACCGCCTTGTTCAAGAGCGGATCCAATCCTGTCGATATCATTGTCGAGGTCTTTTGATCCAATCATCGCCACTATGATGCCTACCGCTTCAATTGATTTCACACGGATCTTGGAGGTTTTCGTTTCGGATCCGCTGTCGGAGCTTTCAATAATGAGTCGGTCCTGCATCTCGGAACTCTCTTTCATTACTTCATCGAACTTTCCACCATAGATTTTCGTCTCGCCTTTCCCGGTGCTGTCTTCTATCCGCTTGACAGAACCATCTCGATATACCTGCAAGAGCGATTCGTACGACATTTTCATGCCGTTGATGTCGAAATCTCCATGAGAGCTACTTAGGAGCTTCGCTAAAGAAAGCGAAAGTCCGATCTTTTGAATCTGCACACCATCTTGTGATTTGACGATCCAAACACACTTTGTTTGAGCATTGGCATGACTTAGGACGGTTGCTGTGAGCAGAATGATTGAAAAAACGACACTTTTGTGTTTCATGAGTGACCTCCTTTTTATTCCCTGTAAGGGCGTTACGAGATAAAGGAAGTGTAAGTTTCAAAGCCAGGGGACCAATGCCCGATACATCCCAAACCTGCCTGACCCGTAAGTGCAATAAAGAAAGCCCCAGATGGTGAATGTCTGGGGCTGGATGGTTCTGTTAAGCGATTCGCGGTATTAATAGATGATCGCAACCTTCACTAAATCTATTTTGTCTTTTTCACTACACTCATTGCCGTAGCTATCATCGACGAAATGTCGCCGAAATTCGCCGGCAGTATCAGTGTCGTTGACTGCTTTGCTAGATTTCCGAATTGTTCAACCAGCTTTTCGGCGACGCGCAACTGCACTGCTTCCATGCCGCCATCGGACTGAACAGCTGCAGCGACCGCTTTTACACCGTCTGCCGTTGCATTGGCAACAGCACGAATTGCTTCTGCCTGGCCTGTTGCTTCATTGATTTGTTTCTGACGAACCGCTTCAGACTCAAGGACTACCTTCTGTTTCTGGCCTTCAGCCACATTTATTGCAGACTGCTTTTCACCTTCTGATTGTAATATGTTGGCTCGTTTCTCGCGTTCTGCCTGCATCTGCTTTTCCATCGCAACGAGGACAGTCTTAGGAGGCACGATGTTCTTGATTTCGTATCTGAGGATTTTGACGCCCCAAGTTCGAGATGCCTCGTTGATTGCGCTGACGATCGCTGAATTGATCGTGGTCCGTTCTTCAAATGTTTTATCAAGATCAATCTTCCCGATTTCGCTGCGCATCGTCGTCTGCGACAGCTGGATTATGGAATTCATGTAATTGCTAATGCCGTATGATGCCATTTGCGGATCGAACACCTGGACGAAAATCACACCATCAACCCCTACCTGGACGTTGTCTCTGGTAATGCAAACCTGCTCCGGTATATCTATCGTTTGTTCTTTCAACGTATGTTTATAAGCGATTTTATCCATAAAGGGTATGATGTAACTGATCCCTGCATGAATTGCGACGTGAAATTTACCTAACCGCTCGACGACCCATGCGCTCTGTTGCGGAACGACGCGAACGCCGGAAATGATGGCAAGGACTGCAAGAGCCGCCACGACAAGAAAAAATAAGTCCATAAGTAACTCCTTCTGTGATCTAGTCTATTTAATAAGTGTAACCTTCGCTCGAATTCCATCTAGAGAATTAATTTCAACAGTACTCCCTTCTCTAATGATATCGGGAGAATCACTGAAGGCAATCCATACTGATCCACGATATGAAA
>CAYYHS010000523.1:0-2591 GCA_964471785.1 uncultured Chitinophagaceae bacterium | reverse complement strand
AGCAATTCTCAAATTCTTTCCGCTGGACCCCTATGTTGAGTTCCCGGTTGCCCTCATGCAGGTCGTTCCGGGCGATCCGCACAAACCGACGATCTGGAAAACTTATAAAGAGATCATCCAGAAAAGCGACAACAAGAAAAAGGAAATAGGAAGCATCGAGCGGTTCGCCTTTTACGAACGAGCCAAAAAGGCCTATGCCGTGATTGCGACTAGCGAGACGGCTCTCTACGCGAATATTATTCTGAAAAAGGGAGTTGTGATGGAATAGCGCGTGAAGCGGGAAGTTACACGGTGAGGTCTTCCGGACAAATATCTTGGCCTGCAGCAGACCCTTTGGCGGTGTCCTAATTCAGCAGATATTCCAAAGTCCAACGGTGGAACTAATAATAAATCACGGACCTGCACGGCAACAATTCCGACCACCATCCTATGAGAGATAATATGCTGAAAAGACATTTAACCTATGTGCTTGCCGCATTGTTCGTCTCAACGCTGCTCCAACCGCAAAAGACTACCGCCCAATATCCAATACCTTCAAAAATGAACTGGTGGTACGAAGCCCGTTTCGGTATGTTTATTCATTTTGGATCGTATTCATATTTGGGCCACGGTGAATGGGCTTTTAGCGTTGAGAATTGGACCAAATCAAATTATCAAACTCAGGTCTCGGCTAAGTTCAATCCCACAAACTTTAACGCCGGCACAATAGCAAGACTGGCGAAGAAGGCCGGCATGAAATACCTGGTCATTACGGCTAAGCATCATGAGGGTTTTTCTATGTGGCAGACAGGTGTTCAGAGTTTTAGGGATGTCACGGGCAAGACGTTGTACGATTTGCCTGACTTCACGAGTTTCAGGACAAGAGATGTTTTGCAGGAGTTAAAGGATTCGTGCGAGGCACAAGGTGTAAGGTTCTGCTTGTACTATTCTATAATGGATTGGAATCACTCGTCTCAAGAAATTAATCGTACCACGCACTATTCAACAATGGCTTCAGATTCCGCCAGGACAAGTTATATCAAGGACATGAAGATCCAGTTGAGCGAGCTAATAACAAAATATCACCCGGCTGTGATGTGGTTTGACGGAGACTGGACGTACAATTCCGGCACACCGACGCTCACTTCTTGGTGGACGAAGTCCGATGGAATTGACTTATACAACTACGTCATAGGTTTGGACCCGACAGTTGTTGTCAATGAGCGGGTTTGCCGAAGTTTCGGATTAGGAGATTTTGATTGCCCTGAGCAGCAAGTCCCCGCAGCCCCATTAACCCGGCAATGGGAAACCTGCCAAACGATGAACAACTCATGGGGCTACAATGCCCCGGATCTCAATTACAAAACACCCGCAACATTAATCCAGCAATTAGTTACAGTTGTCTCAAGAGACGGCAATTACCTGTTGAATATCGGACCAAAAGGAGATGGAAGCGTAACGGACCAATCTGCATCGATCCTAAACAGTTTTGGCGACTGGATGAGAATCTTTGGTGAAAGCATCTATGGAACCACAAGGAGTTCATTCCCAACCGAGCCACGATGGGGCGTCTATACAAAGAAAACAGGCAAGCTGTATGCTCATGTTTTCACCTGGCCCGCAAATGGGCTGTTGAGGATACCTTCTTTGACGAATACAATCGGGAAAATATATTTGATGAGCGACACGACTACGCTGCTCAGCTATACCGATAATAGCGGGTGCGTCACGATATCTGTTCCGGCAAATGCTCCGAATACCACTAACTCGGTTGTCGTTGTGGAAGTTTCGGGAGTTCCCGTCGCTTCTACTCAATTTGTGAAGGTCACCGGCATGAGTGTGAAAACTGCCAGTGGATTGAAAGATGTCTCTGTCGGAGATACTTTGCAGATGTCCGCAGCGGTGACTCCAACAGCTGCCGCCGTAAAATCAGTAACATGGAGCACTTCGGATACCGCAATTGCTTCTATTAGTTCCGACGGTGTGTTGAGGGCGAAAAGAGTTGGAAACGTAACCATATTCGCCACGGCCAATGACGGTACGGACATTCAGGGCAAAGTGCAGATATCCATTTCCAGTCGGACGGGATTCGACGATCATCAATCTCGGTCCCTGCCGGGCACTCCATTGTTGGGACAGAAGTATCCGAATCCGTCTAATCCGGCAACCATTATTTCCCTCAGTTGACCTGCCCTCAGTTCACGTGCCAGCGCATAGTTTAGGCTTTTGCTTCAGGCGTCGGCAAGTCGAAGAGGATAAAAAGTCTCTGGTGCAGGTGGCCTGTAATTCAACAAACGATGTGGCTTGATCTTGTGGTAGGTGTTCCTCCATCTCGCCGTCACAACTTTCGCCTCTGTAATCGTATCAAAGATCTCTCCGTTAAACGACTCGTCTCTGAACTTCCTGTTAAGTGATTCGACGTATCATTCTCCCAAGGACGCCCTGGCTCAATACACAATGTTTCGATTGAGAGCCGTTGAAACAATGATCCTACCGTGTTTGCAACACACTCAGGTATAATAGAACTGGTGAACTGCGAGAGAGAAACCGATGCAGACAACGTCACATTCAATGCTTCCGGTCTCGCATCAAGCGTGTATCTGTATCGGATG
>CAYYHS010000522.1:0-2598 GCA_964471785.1 uncultured Chitinophagaceae bacterium | reverse complement strand
CTTTCATTTTCTGCATGCTAGCGTAATAAAATCAGCTTCTTCGTTGCTGTGAACGAGCCGGCATTAAGGCGATAAAAATATATGCCGCTTGCAACATTAGTGGCATTCCATGTCACTGAATATATCCCCGCGTTTCGAAAACCGTCCGCCAGCGAGGCAATCTCTCTACCAAGGACATCGAAGATCGTCAGCGTCACAGAACCTGGCTGTGGAATCTCGAACTGGATCGTTGTCGTTGGATTGAAGGGATTGGGATAATTTTGACTTAAGGCGTATGAACTTGGAAGAATGCCCTGAAGTTCCGAACCACTTATCGAAGATGCAATAGTGAAATATCTTGGAGCCGAATAGGTGAAAGCATAACTGTTCTGTTTTGTCATGTCGATAGATTTCAATGTCGCTGCATCGGTCAGCATCAACTGGACTGAACTCGATAGTTGACTCAAGAATGTATTGTCCCATTGAAGGTTGACTTGCCCAGAGTCGGATGTCTCAACGATGAATGACCATTCTGGATTTTTTGTTCCTCGATAGTCGTGCGCATACTTGGAGCCAAGAATTGCTGGGTAGTGTTCTCCAGAATGTACGGTATAGAGTTCCATGTAGCTGTTCCCTGGCGGACGTGGCGGTTGGGGAATATCATACAACACATCAAAATCATCCGTCGCATCGGAGCGTACGCCAATTTTGGCAAACTGGTCCGTTTGTTTACTCGAAGAGGCAATAATTGATAAGTCCCACATGAATTGTGTCGGCTGAGTTATCTTCATCAACGGAGTCGCACTCGAAACGGCGGGTTTCTGTATCATCTGCACGCCGGACTGCAAGATACCAAGCCAATATCCTTTGAACATTTGCAACGCATTTATCGCCTGGTAGGATGATCCATCATAGCCGTAGACAGCATTGACCAGAATTCCTTGCGCCACCGCATCAGTGAAAGAATAGTTAACACCGCTTTTTCTAAAACTCATGTTCTGCGTGGGAACATTCCGAACGTAATTCGATCCGACAATCACGTAGCCGGCTGGAATGTCGGTGACAGTGCTGTCCATCTCGACCGCAGCGCCACGCACATCCCAAGGAGAGGCAGATGCTGTACCGAGCCAATATCCGCGGCCAAATTGAAGGAATGTTGGAGTTACATATCCATTTGACTGATTGTATGACCAGAGATAATAAGGACTGTTGGCGAAGTCATCCCCAAGTATCGCATGTGCAGTCGAATCGCTCGATTGCAGGGGAAGGCTTACGAGGGTCCATCCATTAGAGCCGTTTGTGGCGAGACTATCTCCAACGACGGTGAACGTGTTTGCACTTCCCGCTACGGTTTGATTGCCAAGAGAATCTCTCGAGAGGACTTTGATGGAGTAGTTATTGTTTAAATATTCATTAGGAACGGTCCAATGAGTTGATTGTGCATAACCTGATGCCACTGCAAGCGAATACGAGGATCCGCCATTCGAAGACGAGTATACAAAGATTGAATCGATACCCGTCCCATCGCTTGTCGACCAGACGATATTCTTGCTTGTTCCACTCCGCCAGATATTACTCCCATTAGGAGTTGTAAGGGTGAGCGAAGGGGGCGTGCTATCGCCGATGATCATCATGAACGAATGTGCCGTCCCTGAGGTGTTGTAATACTTATAGAGGGGCAAATTCTTTATGTTGATACGTACCCCTGAATTCAAATCAGTGAGATATTTTCCAAAAGCAGGTGGTATTCTGTCGTTGATGAATGAGAGTGTGACAGTATCATTAAGCACGTTGGATTGCACTTGGAAATACCATCGTTTCACAGTATCCGCAAGCGCTATATTCTTTTTTATATCACTCGCAAAATTGTCTCCGAGCGTTGAAGCCCATTCATGATGTGGGAAATACAACGATACATAATTTCCAGGAGCAGGTGGAGCCTCGGGTGTGTCAAATGATGGATCAAGAACGTCCGTGGCACTGTCTGCAACACCTGCGTAGTTCTCATTGTCTTGCGCTGTGCCTATGCTTGCTGTCAGCTGCATTCGCCAGGTTGTGGTGGTATCCGTACCCGCGACGGCTTCTATCGGCGTTACCGAATTGCCATCGACCGTCACAGCTCCATTCCTCGCCAATGCTCTACCGTTTAATATTGATGCACCGCTATTTTGCGTAATAGTCGTGAACGCCAGGATGTTTCCCTTGAAGTTTCCATCAATCGTTGCAGAACTGCCGACTTGCCAGAAGACATTAGAGGCCAGAGCCCCGCCGATAAGGGTCACATTGCTGCTTGCTCCAGTGGTGAGAGTGGTCGCCATTTGGAAGATAAAGATGTCGGTCGCTGTCCCGGTAAGCGTGAGAGTCCCGGTGATCCCAAAAGTTCCGGCAGAAGAAGTGTAGACCCCACGTCCCAAGGTTGTTCCGCCGAGTTCGGTGGGCACCGTGGCATTGGCTGACCGTCCAGCGGCATCGCCATACGCTGCGGTTAAATCGCTCTGGGCCTGACTTGCAGCACCGTCGGCAATGTGGATCGTCCCGTTCACTGTTCCGTTATTCGTCAATGTCGCAGTCGGGTACACTCCAACATCTCCAGTTACAGTAGTTCCGACACCAACGGTG
>CAYYHS010000521.1:0-2600 GCA_964471785.1 uncultured Chitinophagaceae bacterium | reverse complement strand
TCGTCTGTTCCGTTGAGGTGATGCCGCGGCTTTCAAGAAACGCTACATAGCGCGCTATGTCGTGCTGATACGCTTCGATCGAATTTGTTGCGAGACTCTTCTCAAGCCGGAGGAAGCGGAAAAATTTTTCCACATCCGATTTCATACGCTCTACGATTTTGCCGATAAGCGCGAAACTCGGGAACGCCTTCGCAGCTGCTTTGTCGGCGGAGGCGGGACATTCCCGTCCTTATCCGCGGGAGGTGTCACACCGGCGACATCGCTCCCCTCTGTTTGCTGTTCCGGATATTGCATCCTCGAGTGGTGGATGCCGGAAAGTATTTTCAGGAAGCTCGCCTTAATGCGGGTAAGATCGCGAAGCGTCAACTCGCATTCGTCGAGCTGTCCTTCCATGAACCGCGCCTTAACGAGATCGTCGATACGTTCTTCGATCTTCTGCACGGTCGGATTTTCGATCGACCGGGTCGAGGCTTCCACTGCATCGGCGAGCATGACGATGCCGGTTTCCTTCGTCTGGGGTTTCGGACCCGGATACCTGAATTCGTTTTCATTCACCGATTCGAACTTATTCTTCTTCTTGAGCGCGGCATCATAAAAGAATCCAATTTTTGTTGTCCCGTGGTGCATCGGAATAAAATCGACGACGATGTCGGGCAGGCCGAACTCGCGTCCGAGCGTCATCCCATCTTTTACATGCGATGCAATAACCTTGACGCTAAAGTGGGGATCGAATTTTTCATGCTTGTTTACCGCGCCGAGCTGGTTCTCGACGAACATTGAAGGGCGCGTGATCTTTCCGATGTCGTGGTAGTACGCGCCGACGCGGGCAAGCGTCGCGTTCGCTCCGATAGCTTCTGCAGCCGATTCGGCAAGGGTGCCCATATTGACGCTGTGATTGAACGTCCCCGGCGCTTTTTGCGAGAGCTCTTTCAATAAGGGCTGATTGAAATCCGACAATTCAAGAAGAGTGAGATCAGTGGTAATGTGGAAGAACTTCTCGAAGAAAATCAGCAATCCGTATGTCAGCACTGGGGAGAAGACCGCATTGGCCGCGGCCATCGTGAGCTGATTGAGGACGGAGTTGACGGAGTCGTAGCGCTCCAGAGACATCGCGAGGATGGGGACGAGATACCCGATAAAAATAAAAATAATCGAGCGGAAAATTTGGGTTCGGTGCTTGATGTCGCGGACCGTGTAGACTGCGAGGGAACCGGCTACGACGGAGAAGAGAGCGATCGAGTAATCGTTTCCCCGAATTCCGGCGACGATGAACGCCATGGTCACCGTGCAATAAAAAGCGACGCGTGAATCGAAGATGATCGACAATAACATCGATGCTGCAGGGACGACGATCAACAGCTCGATCGGCACCTCCGCGTTCATGTGAAGCGTAAGGTACGCCAGCAGCGCTTCCAACAAAACGATCAGGGAGATAAGGAGTATTTTCGAGTTGTCGTGGAAAATCCTCTTGCGGAAAAGATAAAGATAAATTCCAAAAAGGAAGGTCACCGAAAAGATATGGAGAAACTTCCCGACAAATGTCGTAAGCCTATTGATGTCTGCTCCCCGCTCTGCCTTTGCTTTTCGCAGCGAGTCGAGTTTCAGCTTTACCTCGTCCGTTACCCGTTCATGCCTGCCGATGATCCGCTCATTCTCCTGCACGATGCCGACGGTGTGGGGGACTTCATCCATAGCAATGGAAATTTCCTTGTCGGTCTGTTCCTTCTGAAAAATAATATTTGGCGAAAGGAACGAAAGGGCAATTTTGATTGCGATGGAAACAGTGTCGTTTTCAATTCTGTACCCCGAGACGAACGTCTGCTGAACAATGCGTCCGAGGTCATCGACGTCGAGAAATTTGCTGATCGGGACAATCTGTTCGTCGGTCCGGCGCCGGAGTGCAACGGAGATGTTGTTTCCGACGGTTTCCTTCCGGATGTTGAGAATGCCCTGCAGATACAGCTCGTTGACGACAAGCAACACGTCGCGCCGCGTTCTCTGAAGTGAAAATCTGTACCGCGGATTTCCCGCGAACCCGTCTGCGAAATGAAGACGCTGCAGCGTTCTCCATTCGTTTTCGGTGATACTCACGGGCAGGGCGCGCATTCGATTGCTCAAGGAGGTTGAATCGACCACAAGTTCGTTCGCGCTGATTCGCCTGTTTCTCAACGCGAGGTCCCGCTTCTGAAGATAGGCAACCCTGGCATTGAGGACGGATTGGAGTTCCACGAAGAATTTTTGGAGGGAGTCAAGACTCTTTCGCGATACCTCGGCGTTCTCTTCGAACACTTTATAAACCTTCTCGCTGGCGAGAGCCTTCTCCTTTTGGTATTCTCTGTCTTCCTTATAAATGGGAAAAAGAAAAGGGGCAATAAGATCTTTGTCGGTCCAGATCATCCCGACGCGATAGTCGGACTCAATCGATTCTCCGCGAGGAAACATCAAAGCAACGACGAAAACAAACAAGAGGAATATTCCTCCCTTCATCATCAGACTGTCTCGCTGCCCGAGCATCCGTATATAATCCGCTATCGAGGTCATCGTTTTCTCGCTGAAGTTTGACGAGAATATGCCAAGAAAATCGAGGAGAAGCAACCTGA
>CAYYHS010000520.1:0-2602 GCA_964471785.1 uncultured Chitinophagaceae bacterium | reverse complement strand
CCCAAAACCCCGCATTCCTGTTGGCAAAATCAGGATGGTATGGTTCGGGGGCCATCATCAGTTCGGCTGCTTGCTTCGCAAAAGGGATATTCGTCAGCCCCTTCAACAAGAGTAACGACCGGGCCGAAGGGCTGATGGTACCGTAATTGCGATTGGGTGACGCCTGTTGACCTGATGGTGCCATAGTTGGCAAAAAATTGTTTTAGTGACAAGTCAGCATTGTAGTGCCGCTTCGTACAATGAGCGCCGGCGTGAGATGGGCGAGAAATTCCCGGTCTCTGGAGAAAAGCGAATTTCCGCGGCACACGAAAACCATTACACTCAGCGCTTCTTCGAGCGATGAATCCATCGCACTTCGCTGCCGCCTTCAATGGAATTAGCATACCGGGCGAGAACGAAAAGGAGATCGGAAAGTCGGTTAAGATAAATACAGACACTGCTGTTGATCGTCTCGGAGCGGGAGAGTCGAACGGTGAGGACCTCCGCGCGGCGACAGACTGTTCGGGCAAAGTGAAGTTGCGCCGCTGCCGGCGAACCCCCGGGAAGGACAAACGACTCCAGCGGGGGAAGTGAATCCTGGAATGTATCGATGAATATCTCGAGCGGTTTAATGTGAGAAGCCCTGATGTTCGGCACGATCCGCCGTTTGCTGGATTTTTGTGTCGCGAGATCGGCTCCGAGGACAAAAAGATCGGTCTGGATCTTTTTCAGGACTGAATCGATATCCTCGCTTGGCCGCAACGACCGAACAACCCCGATCACGGAATTCAGTTCGTCAACGGCTCCGTACGCTTCGATCCGCGGACTATCTTTGGAGACTCTCTCTCCGCCGAATAATCCGGTTTCTCCCCCATCTCCCGTTTTGGTGTAAATTTTCATCACTCTCGGACCCTGCCACCCCCCGATTTCAGGATGTTCTCAAGTGCCTTGATTCGCTCCTCAAGCGCGGCCGACCCCTGCACCGTCGCCTGGATATCACGGAGTTCGGTTCTTCTCAACTCATCGATCTTGTCGTGGAGTTCCTGGAGCATCAATTCCGATTTCAAATTGACCTGGTAGTCCAGCTCCGCCCTTAAGCGATCCTTCTTCTGTGCCCGATTCTGACTCATCATGATGACCGGTGCCTGGATCGCAGCGATGCAGGAAAGGATGAGATTGAGAAAAATGAACGGATATACATCGAAAGGACGGAGCCATATCTGGATTGTGTTGATGATCATCCATCCAAAAAGGAAGACACCAAAGGCGGAAATAAAACGCCAGCTTCCGCCGAAAACGGCGATCCTGTCGGCCAATCGGTCTCCGACGCTCAAACGCTCTTCCATTTCATCGTTGACGTTCTTCGAAGCGAGCGACATGAGAAGATCATCGGTTTGCCGCAATCGATCGGCGATCTCTGTCATCATCGCAATAGCAACCTCGGGGCGCTCCAGAAGAAAGGAGATAAACTCCTGGCGTTGCATCTGGAGCAACACACAGTTCTCTGTCGCTGTTGCTGTCGCGGTCCTTGGTCTACCGTCGATCAGCGAAAGCTCGCCGAAAAAATCTCCCTCGTGAAGGTGCGAAATGCGTAGCTTCTCGTTCTTCCCGCCGATCGGCACTGAGATCTCGATCGTCCCCTTCTCGATGACGAACATCGAAGAACCCGGTTCTCCTTTGACGAAGAGAACTTCCGCCTCTTTCAGGGTGCGCTTCTCCCAGAGTTCGGAGAGCAATCGCTGGTCGGGAGGTGAAAGCTTTTCGAAAATCGGTATCTTTAGACTTTCATCCACAAGAAGGCTCCGTGTGTGGAATTAACCGAACTATTTCTTCTTCCCTTTGCTTTGCCAGAAGCCCGGAAGCAACGTATAAAAATGGGCGGACGTTCGGATCCCGCCGAAGAAGTTTCCAAGGTTGATGAATTCATCGGGAGAGTGTGCATTTTCATCCGGCAACCCGAATCCGAGCAGGACTGTGTCTATGTCGAGTATCTTTTTGAATTGGGCGACGATTGGAATCGATCCTCCCTCTCCCTGGTAAAGAACTTTCTTTCCGAATCCTTTCTCCAGCGCTGCAACCGCAGCCTTGACCCCCGGACTGTCAATCGGCGTAATCGCGGCCTCGCCTCCATGGAGCGCGCGTACTTTCACGCGAATCGTCTTCGGTGCTATTCTTTTCAAATGTTTTTCGAATAGCTTCGCCGCTTTGGCCGAAGATTGATCGGGGACCAATCGCATTGAAATTTTGGCGAATGCTTTTGCAGGCAGCACCGTCTTCGCCCCCTCGCCAGTGTATCCTCCCCAGATGCCGTTGCATTCGAGCGTGGGGCGGGACCAAAGCCGCTCAAGCGTTGTAAATCCCTTTTCACCGTATAACTGCGAAACGCCGAGGTCCTTCGCATAGTTCTTGTCGCTGAACGGAAGCTTCTTGAACGAATTGCGCTCGGCCTTTGTCAGACTCCGAACATCGTCATAAAATCCTTTCACGGTGATCTTGCCGTTTTTGTCGTGGAGCGATGCGATCATTTCACAGAGTGCTTGCACCGGGTTGTGCACCGATCCTCCAAAAGATCCCGAGTGTAGATCACGGTTCGGACCGGTCACCTCGACCTCCATATACGAAA
>CAYYHS010000519.1:0-2605 GCA_964471785.1 uncultured Chitinophagaceae bacterium | reverse complement strand
TGATGCATAAGGGGGAGATCCGCGAGACGGGAACTCACCAGGAACTGCTGGCGCTTGGGGGGATTTACTATAAGTTGTACCAACTTCAGTATAAGGAGCAGGAACTGCGGGATTGATTTCTCTGATTGCGCAATCAACCTTGTATGTTCCCCCCGTTTTCAATATTTTCCCTCAATGAGATCAGCCGATCAAAAGTTTCGAGGTGCGGTATGTCCAACAAGGTCATCACCATTGAACGCCACATCATTGAGGGAGAACGACAGCATCCGGGAGCGAGCGGAAATTTTTCCGCTGTGCTGCGCGACCTCACGATGGCGTTCAAGCTGATATGGCGTGAAGTGAGCAAAGCCGGGCTCGTGAACATTCTCGGATCCGCCGGAAGGGAGAATATCCACGGCGATGCAGTGAAGAAGCTGGACGAATTTGCGGACGAAACAATCTACAAGGCGATGGATCACGGAGGCCATTTGTGTGTCATGGCGTCCGAGGAGAACGAGGATGTGCTCCACATCCCCGATGACTATCCGAAAGGGAAATACGTCCTCCTCTTCGATCCGCTCGATGGATCCTCCAACATCGACGCCAATGTTACGATCGGCACTATCTTTTCAATCTACCGGCGTGTGTCAAATTCCGGGAAGGGAACTCTTGCGGATTGCACGCAGCCCGGCTATAAGCAAACGGCCGCGGGCTACGTTGTTTATGGATCGAGCACGATGCTTGTCTATACGACCGGCGACGGAGTCCACGGTTTTACGCTGGACCCGAGCATCGGCGAGTTTCTTCTCTCGCATGAAAACATCCGGGTTCCTGCGCTGGGAAAAATCTACAGCATCAACGAAGGAAACTACCGCTATTGGAGCGACGGAGTGAAGAAGTATATCAAGCACCTTCAGGAAGAGGATGCGCCAACGTTTAGGCCGTACTCGGCCAGATATATCGGGTCGATGGTCGCGGATATTCACCGCACCATGCTCTACGGCGGAATCTTTCTTTATCCCGGCGATGCACGTTATCCCAGCGGAAAGCTCCGGCTTATGTATGAAGCAAACCCGATGTCATTCATCATGGAGCAGGCCGGCGGTGCAGCGACTGATGGAAAACAAAGAATCCTCGACGTCGTTCCAACATCGCTTCATCAAAAAACTCCGCTCTTTATCGGGAGCGAAAAAGACGTTGCATTGTGCACAGAATTTCTCCAAGGACGATAACGCGTATGCTGACGGATTTTTCCGAGATTCTTGAACAAGCGATCCGACAGACCACTTTTGTTGTGGTTGATGTGGAGACAACGGGCCTCTCTCCGCGCGAAGGAGGAATAACTGAAATCGCGATGATCAAGGTCCGCAACGGTATGCTGTGGGATGAGTTTTCCACTCTTGTCGATCCGTTGATGCCGATCCCATATGATATCACCGCACTCACGGGGATCGACGACGAGATGGTTGCGCATGCGCCGACCGCGCAGGAAGTCGCAGCACCAATCTCAGAATTTCTCGGCGACGGCGTGTTCACGGCGCACAACGCCAACTTCGACCTCGGGTTTGTGAACAGCACCCTTGCGAAAGGGAAGCTCCAGGCGATTCAGAATCCTGTTCTTTGCACATGCAAACTGGCCCGACGGCTTCTTCCGAACCTTCAAAGCAAATCACTCGGCCCGGTAACAAAGCAATTGGGCATCAGCAATTTGCAGCGCCACCGGGCTGCCGGCGATGCATATGCGACCGCCCAGGTGCTTATCAGGTTTTTGAACCGGCTGGAGGAAGAGTTTGAAGTAACAGATGTTCGTGGGTTGATGAAATTTCAGTGAAGGTCAGAGAGAGCAGAAATCAAAAGGCCGGCAACATGTAAATGTTGTCGGCCTTTTTGCTTGAAGGAACGTAAAATTACTTTAATTTCGCCTGAGCGCGCTTTAAATATTCGCTGTTGGGGTACATTTCCACAAACTTCCTGTATTCAGCTTGCGCCTGCTGACTATTTCCAATGTGCTCGTAACTCTGAGCAATCATGAACTGGGAATCGTCCTTCTTCTCTGAAACCCTAAACTTCAGCACATCCTGAAAATGCTCGATCGCGGTTTTGTATTCATGCATGCCGTAATAGCAGAGCCCGATCCAATAGTGGCAATTATCAGCATAGTCGGACTTGATGCCCGCCTCCAGCAACGATTGAAATTCCGTAATAGCTTCCTTGAATTTTCGCTCCTTTGCCAGGGCCACCGATCCCTCGTAATGCTGGATCATATCGCTCGATGACGCACCCGGAGATATCTTCATCGACATTTGGCGTGGGCTGGAGGATGGGGCGGAAGGCTTTGAAGCCTTTTCCTGAGCCGCGATTTGAGCCGCTTCAAGATCGGAGACTTTCGCCATCAGGTCTTTGTTCTTCTGATCTGAGGCCTCTAGTTTCTGCTGCAACTGAACATTCTCTGTTTTGATTTCTTCGATCTGCTGTTGGAGCACCTCTTCCTTTGTGGGCGGTGCTTGAGCCGTTGCCGTTGATTCGGGCGGCGCTGGAGCAACCGCCGTCGTGTCGTGCGCTGCCATCATGGTGGTGTCCGGATGGACCGCAGTCGTGTCGGTGGGTGCTCCTTCCGTCTTTGTAG
>CAYYHS010000518.1:0-2608 GCA_964471785.1 uncultured Chitinophagaceae bacterium | reverse complement strand
ATCCGCAGAAGTGAACTTCACTTGTTGATCGTCGAACCCGATCCAGACACCCGCAACCAGTTGAGGCGTATAACCGACAAACCAGGCGTCGGCGTAGTCCTGCGTCGTTCCGGTCTTGCCCGCAGCAGGGAAGTGGAAGAAGTGCCGCACTCGGCCGCCGCTTCCGTGATCGACGACATCCTGCAGCATCGTAGTCATGATGTAAGCGGTCTCCTTACTCATCACTTCTCTTTTCTCCGACGAGTTCTCTTCGATTACATTTCCGTCTTTGTCCTCAATTCTCAAAATACTACTCGGCTGGACGTAGACTCCTTCGTTGGCAAATACGCCGAATGCGGCAGTTAGTTCTATCGGCCGTACGGTTGCCGTACCGAGCGCGATCGATTCGAACGGGGGAATAGGCGTGGTGATTCCCATGCGATGCGCCAGTTCAATAACTTGATTCTTGGGGGCAATCTCCATGATTGCGCGAACAGCGATGAGGTTAATCGATTCGCGGAGTCCTTCCCGGAGAGTGTACTTCCCGCCGATGGTTCCGTCGAAATTTCCAGGAGTCCAGCGGGTGCCGTCTTCCATCATCAGCGTGACAGGCTGATTGAGCAATTCGAACGTAGGGGGATAGCCGTTGTCGATGGCTACGGTGTAGACGAATGGCTTGAATGCGGAACCGGGTTGGCGCTGGATCTGGGTTGTATGATTCAGACCGTATTTAAACGTTTTGAAATCCGATCCTCCCACCATCGCGCAGATGTTGCCCGAATGCGGATCGATGATTATGAGCCCTACTTCAACGGTCTGCCATACTTTCTTTACAGAATCAACGAATGCCCGGCTGCTTCGATAGAACCGGTAGATGCTGTCGCTCTCCACCCTGCTCGTGGATTTGCGCGTGGAAATGACATCCTGAATACACTTATCGAGGGCTTTGTTCAGGATCTCCGAGTTGGCCTTCCAGTCCCAGGTTGAATCGAACGCCGGCTGAAGATCGGCGAGGTGTTCCTCGACGGCGCGATTGGAATACCGCTGCATTCGGCTGTCGAGCGTTGTGTAGACAGACAGTCCATCTTTGTAGATGTCGAACCCGTACTTGTCGGCTTTTTGAAGAAGTTGCTGGCGGACGTATTCGACAAAGTGCGGGGCGATCCCAGTGAGGGTTAATGCGTCGGCCGAGGTGAAGTGGAGCGAATCGCGCCCGATCGAATCGGCCGCGGTCTGGGTTAATTTGCCGTACTTGACCATCTGCGATAGCACGATCGCACGCCGCGCGAAAGCGCGGTCCGGATGTTTGATCGGGTCGTAGTAAAACGGCCCTTTCGCCATTCCGATGAGGAGGGACGATTCTGCAAGCGTGAGGTCCTGAGCCGATTTGTCGAAGTAAATTGACGCGGCGGCGGAGACTCCGTACGCACCACGGCCAAGATAGATGTAGTTGAGATACATCTCCAGGATTTCTTTCTTCGTATACGTCCGCTCAATCTGCACCGACGTGATGAACTCGCGGATCTTACGCGTCATTTTGTCGAACGTGTTCTCCTGCGCAGCCTTCAGATTGTAGAGGTTTCTCGAGAGCTGCTGGGTGATGGTGCTGGCGCCTTCTTTAAAACGGAGGGCGAGAACGTCCTTCACGATCGCTTTGACAAAGCGCAGCGGTGAAACGCCCCAGTGACCATAAAAATCCTTGTCCTCCGTGCAAATGAGCGCATCGACGGTGCTCTGCGGAATCTTGTCGAACGAGATATACGTTCGGTTCTTCAGGTAGAATTGTCCGAGCACTTCTCCATCGTACGAGAAAACTTTCGTCGCTAGTTCCGGTTTCGGATTCTCCAATTGCTCAAGAGAGGGGAGACCGGCGAACACCAGTTTCATGAAGATGATAAAGAGGACGAGAATAACTGCTCCTCCCCCTGCGAAGGCATACCAATATTTCTTGAGGAAGTTTTTGCTCCTCATGTACATCTCGTCGCGATACTTTGGCTCGGTAAAATAACGCCGCATCTGCTCAGAGCTGTATGACCCTTTTTGCGTTGGCTTCCGCGGTCCGGTCGGCGGTGTCTTTCCCATAGCTTATCGATCTTTCCAGGTTTTCAGTTCTATGGCGTTCCCGTCGAACTCGGCATACGACGAGTACGTAATCCAATCTCCCAGGTTGATGTAGACTCCCTTTTCGATCGTTTTGAAAAGAGGTATGTGCCGGTGCCCCATCACGACAATATCAAAACCGCTCCGAATTTTCTCCGTTGCGAAAAGGATCATCCCGTCTGTTTCGCCGAAGTCCTTGTTACCGGTATACTGTCTGCTGCTTTTGGAGGATCCCTTCGCGATCGGTGCTGTGATTCCGGGGTGAAGTATTGAAAAGAAAAAAATGCTGAACCTGTTTCTGAGTATCTTCTTCAATATTCGATACCCCGCATCCTTCAATGCCAACCCGTCGCCATGGTGCAGGTAGAACTTTTTTTCCCCAATCACGACATCGAACGGCTCTTTGTAGACCGGTATTCCGAGGTCGTTCGGGAAAAAGTCTTTCAGCCAAAAGTCGTGGTTGCCGGCGAGGTAATGAACGTCAATCCCTTTTTCGACGAGGTGGACAAGTGCCGAGAGCGTGTGATGA
>CAYYHS010000517.1:0-2613 GCA_964471785.1 uncultured Chitinophagaceae bacterium | reverse complement strand
TCACATTCTTCGAAGCCAGCGAACTCACCATATCGTTCGTCGCCCGGAGCCTCTTGCCCATTTCACTTATCATCGAGATTGCCACGGCCGGACGGTCGGTGACAAACTGGATGAAATCGTCGCGCTTCATTTCGAGGAGGCTGGAATCGCTCGTTGCCGTTGCCTTCGCAGTCCTCGGCAGACCGTCGACCAGCGACAATTCGCCGAAGAACTCTCCCTGACTTAAAAGGGAGATGCGTATATCCTTGTGATCCGTTTCCGAAGGAACTGAGATTTCAATCGTACCCTCTTCGATGATATACATTGAGGTACCGACGTCCCCTTTCCGGAAGAGAATTTCTCCCGGCCTCAACGTCCGCTGGCGCCAGAGCGAGCGGAGCACTTCCAGGTCTGACTGTGACAACTTCTCAAAGATTGGGATTGTGGCAAGAAAATCTAGAGCTATCATAAAATCGCTAAGACTCCGGCTCGCACTATCGTCTCCTCAAAGGCTGAATCGTATTCCCCGCTGTACTGGAAGATTCTCTCACGCAGCAAGTTTATTACCGCATGCCTTGCAGAACTTGCTTCCCGATTCGTTCGCAGCGCCGCAGTTCGAACACTTCGCACCTTGAAGCGATCTGCCGCACGACGGACAGAATTTTGCATCCTTAACGATCGGCTCGGAACAATGCGGACATGTGAATTTCTCTGCAACCATCGCAGTCGGTTGATCTGAATTGGCCTCTTCTTGAATATCCCGGCTCGCTTTCCTGAACTCCCGGATCCCTTTGCCAATTCCCTGTGCGATATCAGGAATCTTCTTTGCTCCAAAAAAGACAATAATGACGAGGAGTATTAATATTAACTCCGGTGCACCAAGATTTCCCATCTATTGATATCCTTTCAACGGTATACATCTTTCCACACACCCCTTGAGTAGGAACAATCTACGCTTTGTGTAAAGAAATGTCAATGCGATCCGGCTTTGTCAAACTTTAGCACTACCGATTCTCAGGAATGGTTGACTTTCACCTTTTTTCCCTTAAATTTCCGTGTAAGGAGATCTGAACTGATCGATTATTGTTAGAGAATTCTGGACACAATACGGGCTACGATGTCCTCGGGTAAATCGAGGGATCAATTCTTCTCTAACAATGAAAACCGAATTTCATCCATGAGAAGGAATTCGGTTTTTTTGTATCAGGTGGTATTATGAAACTCGCATGGAAAGCAATCTCGATCATCGCTTTGGGGGCAATTCCTTTTACTCCCCTGGTTGCCGGCGACACGTACGTGGCTAAGTACGCCGGAGAATTCATGGCGATCGGCGTCGGCGGAAGAGCTCTCGGTCTTGGAGGCGCCTACGTTGCCGCTGCAAACGATGTCACTGCTGGCTATTGGAATCCCGCCGCTCTTGTTCGAATCAACTATCCCGAATTTTCCCTGATGCACGACGAGCAATTCGGCAGTCTGGAGAATTTCGATTACGCCGGAGTCGCCTTTCCCTACGGAGCAAACGATACGACGAGCGCCATGACAGTTGATGAGCAGGGGATGAGCAAGCCAGTTCTGAATTATAAAGCTTCGGCTTTCGGCATAAGCGTCATTCGCCTTGGCATCGACGGAATCCCCGATACGCGCAAGCTCGATACAAACGGGGATGGAATCTATACGGACCTTGACGGCCGGCCTGACCTGTCGCAAATAACTTATTTTAACGCGGCAGACTGGGCAGTCTATTTTTCGTATGCAAAACAGCAATCGGAGCATCTTTACTACGGCGCTAACCTGAAACTCATCCGGCGCGACATTGGCGACTTTCATGCGACGGGCATCGGTTTCGACCTCGGAGCTCTCTATACGCCGACAGAAAATCTTTCTCTCGGGGTGAACGCCCAGGACATCACGACAACACTTATTGCCTGGAATACCGGTACGAACGAGCTTATTTCACCCACGCTCAAAGTCGGGGCGGCGTATCAGTTCGAGCTGTTAGGCGGCCGTATGGGACCCGTCTTCGATACGGATATTCGCTTTGAGAACCGGAGATTCTCCGCGATCGCGAATGTAGGACCGATAAGCCTTGACCCTCACGGCGGCGTGGAGTTCGACTATAAGAAAGTCGTTGCCCTCCGGGTCGGATACAACGATGTGAAAAATCTCACCCTCGGGGCCGGTATACATCTCCGGAAACTTGATATCGACTATTCGTTCGCCAAATTCAACGGCGACGATCAGCTAGGCAATTCCCATCGTATTTCTCTCCGGTTCATCATTCAAGAAGACAAGTACAAACGAGGGGCAGAGTGAGCGGAGGATCCGCGATTACCCGTCGACCTGGCGCGCTCCTTGCGTATCTGTTCGTCGTTGTTTGTTCTTCGGCACTCGTCGGTTCCTGCTCTTCTCCGCCGGAAGCGGTCCGCGAGCATCCCGCCCGGTCTCCCATTGCTAAAAGAATGTCCCTCCCCGACGGGTGGAATATCGTGTCAGGCGAAAAGAAATCCGCACGTCCCGAAATTCGCCTCGTGAGGGATGAGAACGACGCTTCGATGATCATTCGGGAGCTCCGGCCGGTTGCGTTGGCGAAGACGTCGTTGGGCGGCGAGGATCTCTGTGTACTGGGGAATATTT
>CAYYHS010000516.1:0-2618 GCA_964471785.1 uncultured Chitinophagaceae bacterium | reverse complement strand
TCATTGCATCGCTAACGGCCTCAGGATGGACGATCCCATATTCATCCACGTCGAGGTACGTTACCCGGAAACCACTTTTCTCGAGAACTGAGCAAACATCCAGAACTGATCGATGTTCTGTCTTCGAGGTAATGATGTGATTTCCCTTCACACGCAGCGCCTCTGCAAGTCCCTTGAGAGCCAGGTTGTTGGATTCCGTTGCTCCGCTCGTAAATACGATTTCTTTCGAGTCTGCGTTGATTGCGTGCGCGATAGTTTTTCTGGCGTGTTCAACTGCTCCGTTAGCTTCCCAACCGAAGTAATGTTGATGGCTCGCGGCATTGCCAAAACGCTCTGTGAAATATGGCATCATTGCTTCAACGACCCGCGGGTCCGCGGGAGTTGTGGCATGATTGTCCATGTAGATTGGCAGTTTCATCAAACAATCTCGGAGAGCTTCATCGTTTTAAATACCGAATCTATGTTCATTTGTATCTTGCCCAACGGATTCTTTATGGTGCAATTATCATAGATAGAACAACTATCCGGACTCTCCGCGATGCATTGCGTAAGTGCCGGCAAGTGTCCTTCAATCGCATTGATGATCGACGAAATAGACATTTCACCCGCTCCTTTTGCCAGCGTGTAACCGCCATAGACGCCCTGGTGCGATACAATAAGACGCCGCTTCGCAAGTTTCTGCATCACTTTCGCGAGGAGTTCGTACGGAATCTTGTATCGGTCAGCGATCTCTTTCGCCGTCGTGATTCTGTCGGGATCTGCCGCAGCAATATGCCTGATAGCAATAAGTCCGTATTCAACTTTTTTCGACAGCTTGAGCATCTGATCTATACCCGACCGATTAAGTCCGATTTACGCGCAAAAAAATATGGCAATTAACCCTGCCAGTATAACATCACTACGAACAATTTCGTTCGTGCACATCTACTGCACATATAAAATAATCAACCTATGGCAAAAAGTCAAGAATCACTGATCTGCGGTGCTGTCTTAATCTGAATCAACCATTGTCATGCGCTCGAAGGCGGGCATCTATCCGGCAGTGAAAAAAATATTTGGATTCCCGCTTCTGCGGGAATGACAAATTAAGACGATGCCTTATGTTTCATATTATTGACTTGGGTGTCATTTTTGGGTAAGTTGCAGGTGAAATTTTCTCGATTTCACAAATCTATGGGAAAGATGGCCCTATTCTGCTGCGAATGAGGGATTTGTCGCTTGGCATTACATTTGTCGCAGTTGCAAGTGTTTTCAATAACTATTCGACTGGCAATATTACAATGGCTACAAACATCAAAATAGAAGATATTCTCAGAGATCTAAAGCTGGAAAAGACTGATCAGGACGGAATTAACGCCGTAGCAGTTATCGGTCTTGGTATCATGGGCCAAGGCATCGCGCAAACCATTGCGGCACACGGCATCGAAGTCGTCGCAATTGAAAAAACCGAGAAGCAATTGACAACGATGACCAATTCGTTGCTCGAGGGAATGGATCGAGAAATTCAACGATGGACGATCACTAAGAGCGAAAAGAACGCCATTTTTTCCCGCATTCATGGCTCGACCGATTTCAAGAACGCCGCAGAGTGTAATCTTATCATAGAGGCTGTTGACGAGAACTTCGAACTTAAGAGAAGAATATTCGCCGAGCTCGATGAGCTCTCATCGCCGGATACAATTTTTATCTCGAACACGTCAACCCTGAACCTCTCCAAACTCGCGGCGGCGACGAAGCGTCCGGACAAAGTCATCGGAATGCATTTCTTGAATCCTGTTCCTAAGATTCCACTCGTCGAGTTAGTCCGCGGTCTGAAAACTTCCGATGCGACATTTTCAGTCGTCAAGAAGTTTGCCGAAAGGCTCGGCAAGACTCCGGTCGAAGTTTTTGAATACCCAGGGTTCGTCACGACTCGAGTTATCGTTCCCCTGCTGAACGAGGCAATGCATGTGCTCATGGAAGGAGTCGCCACCGCCGACGGCATTGACACGGCCATGAAGCTTGGCTACAATTTTCAATACGGCCCTCTCGAACTCGCCGACATGATGGGGCTGGACGAAGTCCTTGCCTGGATGGAGTCCCTCTTCCATGAACTTGGCGATGCGAAGTATCGCCCCTGTCCTCTCCTCCGCAGAATGGTGCGCGAGGGGAAATTAGGGAGAAAGAGCGGCGAGGGATTTTTCAAATATAATGATCAGGGGAAACACTCCGCCTGACCTATCCCCACTTTAGAATCCAACCTTAAAAGACGATGAATATTCTTGTTCTTAACTGCGGCAGTTCCTCCGTTAAATATCAACTTATCGAAATCGAAACACGTCAGGCGCGCGCGAAAGGAATTGTTGACCGTATCGGAATGAGCGGCGCAGTGTTGACCAACCTTCGGTCGGACGGCGATGAAATAAAGATTACCGGTGAAATACTCGATCATACTACCGCGATCGAGTATATCCTCGCGGTGCTTTTGAGCAAGAACCACGGCGTTCTCACGGACAAAGGGCAGATCGACGCCGTAGGACATCGTGTTGTTCACGGCGGCGAAGCATTCAGCGCCTCTGTCCTTATTACCGACGATGTTATCAAACGAATCCGGGACAACATCGACATTGCACCGCTCC
>CAYYHS010000515.1:0-2625 GCA_964471785.1 uncultured Chitinophagaceae bacterium | reverse complement strand
GGATTCGGATATCTCACTGATCCACAATCAGGCCGTTCGTTTCATCAACAGCTTTTTCCTGGAATCGATACTCAAGAACAATCCCGAGTTGCTAAAAAAAGCGGTGGAACTACGGCAGGAATATGAACGGCTCGTAGGAGGATATTTTCTCAAAAGGAGTTCCGCTGGTGCGCGTTTGCTCTGGTCGATCGCTCAACACATGGCGCCGGATTCCCGGAGCTTCACAACTCTTTCGTCACTGTTGCGGGCTTTCATGAAGGCGAAGAAGAAACTAATCCAATGAGGAAGAGATACCAGCGCACAATTTTATGAAATGCAAAATCTGCAATAATGAGACGACTGAACAGTTTTCAGCCCTTGTTTTAAACAAGCATACGGTCCGCTATTTTTTGTGCGACAGATGCTTCTTCCTTCAAACTGAAGAACCGTACTGGCTGAATGATGCTTATCGCAACTCTATTAACACAAGCGATACGGGCGTTGTTGCACGAAGTATATTCTTCTCTAAGATCGTGACTTCACTCATCTGCCTTAAACTGGAGAAGGACGGAAAATTTCTCGACTACGGAGGAGGCTACGGCCTGTTCACACGGTTGATGCGCGATGTCGGGTTCGATTATTATTGGAGCGATCCCTTCACGCAGAATCTTTTTGCAAAAGGCTTTGAATTCGACAGCCGCCACGGCGAATTAGGATTGATAACCTGTTTTGAGACGTTTGAGCATTTTACGGATCCGATGCGAGAACTTACATCGATGATGAAATTCTCTTCAAATATTTTCTTGTCAACGGAGATGCTGCCGATTCCCCTTCCGTCTCTGTCGGAATGGTACTATTACGCTCCAGAACACGGACAGCATATTTCGTTCTATTCATCGCGGACATTTCACCACATTGCCGGACAACTTGGTCTCAATTACCACACAAACGGCTCCGATCTCCACTTCTTAACAAAGGAAAAAATTTCCGCAGCCAGTTTTCGATTTATTATTCAATACGGAAAATTCTTATATCTCGCTCTTAAGAAACAAATGAAGAGTAGAACAACGGCAGATTCTATAATGACGGCAAAGATCCACGGTTCTTGATCCCGGGAAAAATATGGCACGACACATCGGATTTGAGATCATCCCGTCGAGGAGTTTAATCGTATGAAAAACAAGGCTTTCGAGAGTTGTCGTAATCCGTTCACGGTGATGCATGTTCCAGGTCTTGCAAAACTTTATTTGTGGGCACATAACCCTGAAGGCCTGAACTTGGGTTCGCGGCTACGCCGTTTTTTTGGTCAAAAACTTTACAGGATTCTGCGAAAAACGCAGGCGCTTCCTCGGCGGGGTACTTTTCGTTATGGAGATGCGGAGCATGGGGTATCAGTTCATTTCAACGCCGGAAATACTCAGTTCCTTTCGGTGTATGATAAATCGTATCGTTACGGATATGAAATTGAGACTTCGATGGTGTTAGATTCGTTGGCCGACAACGACGCAGTATTTTATGACATCGGGAGCAACTGGGGACATTTTTCTTTGTTTCTTGCTTCCAAACCGGGATATGATGGAAAGATATTTGCGTTTGAGCCCTTTCCCTCCTCATTCAACGATCTTCAGTCAACAATAGAGCAAGCAGGCCTTTCGGGCAGAATCACTACGTGCCCAGTCGCGCTGAGCGATTTCGACGGTGAATCATTCATAGGATTGCCGGACGGAATCCGGAGTGGATTGGCGTCGCTCTCATCGGCGGGGTCGCCGGGCGGCACGCCTACGAAAGTTGCGAAATTGGATTCATTGGATTTTCCGCCGCCGTTCCTGATGAAGATCGATGTGGAGGGGAATGAAGCTCGCTTCATTACCGGAGGGAGCAAAACCATTGCGAAACACACACCATACATCGTGTTCGAACATCATCGAGAGAGCATTGAGCCATCCTTCACTGTCTTCAATGAATTGAAGAAACTTGGTTATCTTTTTTATCTGCCGTCGCTGCAGTTCGCAACGGCAACGAATACGCTCAGGGTCACCTATGGTGAAGACTATGCCGGTCTCATCGACCGCTACGGAAAGTATAGTTTTTGTTTGGTTCCAATGAGAGTGGAGGAGAGATGTTTGTTTCCGTCCCAGTTGAATATTCTTGCCGTTCATAAACGAAAGGCGAAGAATGTGAAGCATCTTGTTCCACGCGAGGATTGAGATATCTTCTATAGGAATATGTTTTCTTCGTGAACTTTGTGGATAATTCAGCGTTTTGCGTAACTTCACATAGTAACATTGTGTTTTTCTTTGACTCCGCTTCAACTCTCCCATCCTCGATAACGGTATTGTTCGGGATAACTTTGTTCTGGAAATACTTATCTAACGTTGGGAGAGTCACTAATATTGCAGGGAACATTATCGTAGTGTCTTTACTGTGAGAGATTCTTACCACACTGCGCGTCACGCGGGGAAAGTCGTTCTTTCCGTGTTGCTGCATTATTTGCGACTAATGTGGATCCGGTGGTTCATCGTGCGCAGGGCGGGCCGCACGCATCTTGTTGCGGTCGCCCTTATTGAACATCTCGGTGATATTGTTGCATGCGAACCAATCGCACGTCGAGTGCGTGAAGAACATCCGGACGGATACATACTTTGG
>CAYYHS010000514.1:0-2625 GCA_964471785.1 uncultured Chitinophagaceae bacterium | reverse complement strand
TATGCCTTTTCCATTGTCCCGGACGATGATGCATGACCGGCGGCTGTCGGGCATAAATGACGTCCGGATCGTAATCGTGATCCGCCGCTCACCGGCATGATCGATTGCATTCTGGATGATAGGTTCGAGCACTTCCCACACCACGAATTCATTGATGGGCACCGTCGGAAGCTTCTCATCGAGCTCAAGGACGAAGGAGTATTCTTCCGTCGCAGCCGATACCCGCAGGAAAACATTCTGCACCAAAAAGTGAATCACCTCGTTAATGCTGGTCTGGAAAATGGCGCCGCGAATCGTTTGAAGAGGCGGGTCGTACCATTTCATATCATAGATGACCCGCGCGATGAAATTTGAATACTGATTAATGCGGTGCTTCACGATATCAATATTGTCCGAGGAGAGGTTTCTCATATCCTCCTTGATGAAGCCCATGATCTTCTCAGCCTTGTGATGCGTGTGATAGATCCTTTTGGTGAACATGAGCTCATTCTCATACACAATCTGTTCCGCGAGATGTCTTTTCTGCTCCTCGAAGAGTAATTGCTGCGTTTCATTCCGTTCCTTCAGCGTATACGAGGAAATGTAAAACATCGCGAGAAGAGCGAAGATGATCAGCGCAGCATACGTCGCGGAAATCTCACCATAGTTGGATATCATCTCTTTGGCAATAATGCTGAAATCGGGCGTGTTCTTCATATACACCGAGCCGACGTACTCCCCTCGCGGAACGAACGGGACGAATATGTGAAACGTCTGTTTCCCTTCCAGAACGGTATGGATTTGCTCCGAGGCCGCAATGGTGTCCTTGAGAGTCTTATAGAGACGAATGGCTTCCGCGTGGTCCATCTGCGGCGGCGGAATGTCTCTAAGGTTATTGAATGCATAGTTATAGAGCACCAGGCCGTCGTCTATCGCCGAAATCGAGCTGTCGGTAGACACCAGCAGGCAAATTTCCTGGACATTCTGATGGAGAAGATGTTGGCTGAGGATGATGTTGAGATTTTGGACCGTTTTCCGGACGTCGGCCTCAGACCGATTTGGATTTTGCGAATTAGTTTCAAGAAGAAGCTCAAGAGAGGTTGCGGTCAGGTTCGCGATCCGTTCCGCCGAATCCTGCTGGTACCATTCCTGAGTCATCAAAATGAATTTTTGCATCGACATCTTATTCACAAACGATACAACCAACTGGAACAGAATGATGACAATGAGAAACACCGTGAGGTGGCGAATCTCAAAGTGATACTTCTTAAAACCCTCGAAGAGTTTGTTGGCACGGAAAGCCATGCGGGTGCCGGTATTATTTAATGAGAACTTTGTTTGAGTTGATCATCTGCGATGCTTTGCTGAGCGCTTCGTCCACGGACAATTCCTTAGAGATGGCTCGGCGGACGTAGTGCGAAATGATATCGGAAATTTTTGTGTACTCCTTCAATGATGGACGGTGAAACCCATGGTCAAGCAATTGCCGGTAGTAGGCCAGCTCCGGTCGTTGGCTCATAAACTGTGCGTCGGCGTAGACCGCATTGCTCACCGGAATGAATCCCCCAGCCTCAAACAAGAGCTCTTGAATTTCTTTCGTTTGAAGAAACTTAACGAACTCAAGTGCTTCCTTTTTCTTTGTCGAATATTTTGACAGCATAATATTCCAGCCGCCGAAAACGGAGGTCGGATCCTGTCCTGAAAAATGGGGCAACGCGGCTCGGCCAAGCTGACTGATCTTCGCGGTGTCCGGATACATTTGCCGGAAATTCTCGATAAAATTCGGCCACCCGCGCACGAAGACTGCATTATGGTCGAGCATGTAACGGTAGCTCAAGTTCTCATCGAATTCGACAACTGCAGCGGGGCTGATCTTGTCTTTGTTCACAAAGTCGACCAGCTGCTGCAGGGCAGACCGGGCCGTCGGCGAATTAAGTTGAATGGTGTTGTGCGCGAAGAACTGCCTGTCTTTGCCCGCGAGAAGCTCAAAATAATTGCACACAAGCCCCTCGTAGTCGTTTCCCTGAAAGATATAGAAGGGTTTCCCCCGATAGTTGAGCCGATCGCGAAGCAGAATCAATTCGTCCCATGAAATAGATTTTTTGAGCTTCTCTTCTATCTGATCGGCATCGGATAGTCTCTGAATAATATCGCGCCGGTAATACATCATTCCGATATCTATGTAAAGCGGAACCGAGACAAGGACACTGTCATACATACACGAGGACAGTGCATATGCTAAGACCTGCGCTCGCTCCACTGGAGAAAAATATTCGTCCAGGGGCTCGCTCCATTTTGCAAACCGCGGAACCCAGATTTGGTCAACAGAATAGAGGTCGAGACGGTCGCTTTTGCTGCGGAGCGAGCGCGCCAGCAATTCCTTTCTTTCATTGGTACTGAATTTATCGAACGGCAAATTAACGGGGACAACTTCGATCCATCCCTTGTACTTTTCATTGAACTTCTGGATGACAAGCTCGTGGGCGTGCGAGATGTGGTCTGCAAAATAGACCCGCACCGGTTGCGGCTCCTCTCGGGAGACAATCGGAAGAGCGTTGAAGTAGAAAATGATAAGGATCAATGAGACGACAACAACAACAGAAAGAATGAAGAGGTATGGTTTCATTGCACGACGAAGGAGAAGTG